>CAZHNZ010000024.1:0-41161 GCA_964534355.1 uncultured Parabacteroides sp. | reverse complement strand
AAATGGGTAATCACTTTATATAAATAACAGAAAATTTCTTCGATTAGTTTGTTTTTTCATAAAATAATTATACATTTACATTCTTATTCATCAAAAAAAATAAAACCATGGCAGAACAAGACGAACTTTTCATTTACGATGATGAAGATTCAATCAAATTTATTCGCAATTACATCCCTCAGGAGATGAAAGAGAAATTCACAGACGATGATTTGGCATACATTGTTGATGTCATCTATGAATATTACGAAGATTGCGGTTTGTTTGATGTCGAGGACGATCAGACGATTGACGTGGACGAAGATGCTTTAGTAGAATATGTAATTAAACAGGCAAAAAAAGACAAAGTTGGCATATATACTGCCGATGAAGTGAAATTTATCGTACGTGGAGAGCTTGAATATTGCGAGTCAATAGGATTGTTCGAGTAAAATTTTGTACTTTTGCACCCGAAAAGTCAAATAGCCAAAATGTCTATATACAGGACTTTTGGCTATTTTTTTACCGTATCAATTTAAACTAAAATAATAAATGGCTAAAGAGTTAAAAGAGTTGACCCCACGCAGCGAGAGTTATTCGCAGTGGTATCAGGATTTAGTGATTAAGGCAGATTTGGCCGAGAATTCTGCCGTTCGCGGATGCATGGTTATCAAACCTTATGGATATGCTATCTGGGAAAAAATGCAGCAACAGCTGGATAAAATGTTTAAAGAAACCGGACATGTGAATGCCTATTTCCCGCTTTTTATTCCAAAATCATTTTTAAGCAAAGAGGCAGCACACGTTGAGGGATTTGCCAAAGAGTGCGCTGTTGTTACCCATTACCGACTTAAAAACGCTCCCGATGGTTCAGGTGTAATCGTAGATCCGGATGCAAAACTTGAAGAGGAGCTAATTGTGCGTCCTACTTCAGAAACAATTATTTGGAGCACTTATAAAAACTGGATTCAATCCTATCGCGATTTGCCGATATTGTGTAATCAGTGGGCTAACGTAGTTCGCTGGGAGATGCGGACACGTCTTTTTTTGCGTACAGCAGAATTTTTGTGGCAAGAGGGGCATACGGCTCACTCAACTTGCGAAGAAGCTGTAGCTGAAGCAAAGCAAATGCTGGAGGTTTATGCTACATTTGCCGAAGAGTTTATGTCAGTTCCTGTGCATAAGGGAGTTAAATCAGCCAGCGAGCGATTTGCCGGTGCGGTAGATACTTATACAATAGAAGCTTTGATGCAAGACGGAAAAGCTCTACAATCGGGTACATCTCATTTTCTGGGACAAAATTTTGCGAAGGCATTTGATGTTACTTTTGCATCTAAAGAAGGAACACGTGAATATGTTTGGGCTACATCCTGGGGTGTTTCTACCCGATTGATGGGAGCTTTAATCATGGCACACTCCGATGACAATGGGTTGGTTTTGCCACCGAAACTGGCTCCATATCAGGTCGTTATTGTACCTATATATAAGAATGATGAACAGTTGGCGTTGATTAGCGAAAAAGTATCGGGTATTATTGCTAAGTTAAAAGCACTAGGAGTTAGTGTTAAATACGACAATTCGGATAACAGAAAACCGGGTTGGAAATTTGCAGAATATGAATTAAAAGGAGTTCCCGTTCGTCTGGCGATGGGTGGCCGCGATTTGGAGAATAACACAATTGAGGTTGCCCGTCGGGATACACTGACCAAAGAGACCCGCTCATGTGAAAACATAGAACAATACATCTCTGATTTGCTGGATGAAATACAACAAAATATATATCAGAAGGCACTCGACTTCAGAGCAACCAAAACAGTAGAGGTTGATACCTATGCTGAATTCAAAGAGAAAATTGAAGAGGGTGGCTTTATTTTAGCTCACTGGGATGGTACTGCTGAAACTGAAGAGCTCGTGAAAGAAGAGACAAAAGCAACCATTCGATGTATTCCTTTGGAGGGTGACAAAACACCGGGTATTTGTATGGTGACAGGTAAGCCATCTGCTCAGCGCGTATTGTTTGCCCGGGCATATTAGAATTAAGTTGAATGCAGATTGAAAATAATTTAAATACATTAGCCGGATAGTTATTCGGTTAGTTAAAATAACGAACGATTATGAAAACAAAAATTTTAGTAACCGGCGGTACTGGTTATATTGGATCGCATACTGCTGTTGAGCTTCAAAATGCAGGTTATGAGGTGGTTATTGTTGACAACCTATCCAATTCAAACGCCGATGTAGTGGATGGAATCGAGCGTATTACCGGCATTCGTCCGGCATTCGAGCAACTGGATTGCAATGATCTTGCCGGGATGAAGGCTTTGTTCGAAAAGCATCAGGGAATTAAAGGTATTATTCATTTTGCTGCTAGTAAGGCTGTGGGTGAATCCGTGCAAAACCCGTTGCTCTATTACAGAAACAATCTGGTTTCTTTGTTGAATATTCTTGATTTGATGAAGCAATTTAGTGTTGATGGTCTTGTTTTCTCTTCTTCATGTACTGTTTATGGTCAACCAGATGTGCTTCCTGTTGATGAAAATGCATCTGTTAAGCCGGCAATGTCTCCTTATGGAAATACAAAGCAAATTTGTGAAGAGATTATTCACGATACAATTAAATCGGGGGTAAATTTCAATACGATATTACTTCGTTATTTTAATCCGATTGGGGCGCATCCGACAGCTGAGATTGGAGAATTACCTAATGGTGTACCTCAAAATCTGATTCCGTTTGTTACTCAAACAGCTATTGGATTGCGTGAAAAACTAAGTGTGTATGGTGATGATTACAATACGCCTGATGGTTCTTGTATTCGTGATTATATTAATGTTGTAGATTTATCTAAGGCTCACGTAATAGCTGTAGAGCGGATGTTGCAGGGAAAATCACTTGCACAGGTTGAGACATTTAATCTGGGTACAGGCAGGGGGTTATCTGTATTGGAAATTATTAAAGCGTTCGAATCTGTTACAGAACAAAAATTGAATTATCAGATTGTTGATCGTCGCGAAGGGGATGTTGAGCAAGTATGGGCAAACCCTGATTTTGCAAACAATGTATTGGGTTGGACTGCAAAAGAGAGTGTGGAGGATACATTGCTTTCGGCCTGGAAATGGCAGTTAAAATTGCGCGAGCGTGGTATTATGTAATCCATTTGGCTAAATATACTCATAAAAAAACTTCCGTCTGTAAATCAGACGGAAGTTTTTTTATATATCCCGGTTTAAAAGATCAACCACATTTCGATGTACCGCATGAGGTACATATCAGACAGCCTTCCTGATAGATTAGTGTTTCCTGTCCGCAATTTGCGCAGGTTTTGCCCTGTGCCAAAGCGCCATTAGGCATATATCTTTTCAAAGCCCGTTCAACACCATTTTTCCATGTGTTGATAGATTCGCTGTCCAACTCAAGTCCCGAAACCAGTTTGATAACCTGATCAATAGGCATGCCGTATCTCAATACGCCGGATATTAGTTTGGCGTAATTCCAGAATTCCGGATTAAATTTATCAGAAAGACCTTCTACTGTCGTTTTGTAGCCTCTTCGGGTTACATACTGAAAGTCATATCGCTTATTGCCAAACTCGTCGCTGTTTTTTATAATTTTCCCTTTCAAAACAGACTTTGGCAACGGAATACCATCTTCGTCGTCATTGATACCGGTGAATATTTCGTATGGTCTTCCGTTTTGTAGTCCAATAAATGCGATCCATTTTTCTTTTGAGTTCTGGAATTTTACCACATCGCATTCCAGCTCTTTGGGGCGACTTACCAATTCTTCCAATGCGTGTTCTTTGGTTGTTTCTTTCTCTTTTGCAGAAACTAATACTCCGGAACGTGATCCGTCGCGATATACAGTACATCCTTTGCAACCTGATTTCCAGGCCTCGATGTATAGTTGTCCAACCAGTTCTTCAGATACATCTGATGGCAGATTGATGGTTACACTTATGGAATGATCTACCCATTTTTGAACACGCCCCTGCATTTTTACTTTTTGCATCCAGTCAACATCATTTGATGTTGCTTTGTGATATGGTGATTTTGAAACGAGATCATCAATATCTGAATTCGTCATGTTTTTGGGTACAACTATATTGTTTGCCCTCATCCATGTGATAAATTTGTGGTGGAAAACTATGTATTCTTCAAAAGTATCTCCAATCTCGTCCACAAAATCTACGCGGGATTTAGGATCATTCGGATTCACCTTGCGTCGACGTTTGTAAACAGGTAAGAATACAGGTTCAATTCCAGATGTTGTTTGAGTCATGAGACTGGTGGTGCCGGTTGGCGCAATAGTTAAGCAGGCAATATTTCGGCGGCCATATTGTCTCATTTCCTTCAACAATTCAGGATCAGCCTCGCCGATACGATTGATGAAAGGGTTGTTTTCTTCGCGTTTAGCATCGTAGATTTCGAATGCTCCGCGCTCTTTAGCCATGATGACAGATGAACGGTATGCTTCAATAGCGAGAGTTTTATGTACAGTTTCAGAAAAGTCAGATGCTTCTTCTGTACCATAGCGTAAACCTAATGCAGCCAGCATATCACCTTCAGCAGTACTGCCTACTCCTGTGCGGCGGCCGTTTATTGTTTTCTTGCGAATCTTTACCCAGAGATTACGTTCGGCCAGTTTTACTTCTTCGCTTTCGGGGTCAGAATCTATCTTTTCGAGGATTTTATCAATCTTCTCCATTTCGAGGTCGATGATGTCATCCATGATACGTTGAGCCAGTTGTACGTGTTTCTTGAATAGTTCGAAATCGAAATATGCCTCTTTTGTGAAAGGATTTACCACATAAGAGTATAAGTTGATGGCCAGCAATCGGCAACTGTCATAAGGACAAAGAGGGATTTCACCACAAGGGTTTGTGGATACCGTTTTGTAGCCCAAGTCGGCATAGCAATCGGGTACAGATTCGCGGATAATGGTATCCCAGAAAAGTACGCCGGGTTCTGCTGAGCGCCATGCGTTGTGTACAATCTTTTTCCAGATAGCAGTAGCATCTGCCTCTTTGCGGTAGGTAGGCTCAATTTTGTCTACAGGGTATTGTTGGAAGTAGGGTGTTCCAAAAACAACAGCTTGCATGAAGTTGTCATCAATTTTTACGGATACATTGGCGCCGGTTACTTTTCCTTCGGTCATTTTTGCATCGATGAAGCTTTCGCTATCCGGATGTTTAATTGAAACGCTGAGCATTAATGCACCTCTACGGCCATCCTGAGCAACCTCGCGGGTAGAATTAGAATAGCGCTCCATAAATGGTACGATGCCGGTAGAAGTTAATGCTGAATTCTTAACTGGCGAACCTTTGGGGCGAATGTGCGAAAGATCGTGTCCAACACCACCCCGGCGCTTCATTAGTTGTACCTGCTCTTCGTCTATTCTAATAACAGCGCCATATGAATCGGCCAGGCCATCCACGCCAATAACGAAGCAGTTTGATAGAGAACCAATCTGAAAATTATTACCAATACCAGACATCGGGCTACCTTGAGGTACGATGTATTTAAATTCGCTGAATAGATCGAATAATTCATCGTGGGAAAGGGGATTGGGGTATTTGGCTTCAATCCGGGAGATTTCGGATGCAAGACGATTGTGCATGTCAGCCGGAGATTGTTCGTAGATGTTTCCATACGAATCTTTCAGGGCATATTTATTCACCCAAACTCTGGCGGCTAGCTCGTCGCCTTTGAAATACTCCAATGCAGCAGCAAAGGATTCGTCGTAAGTGTACGTTGTCTGGTTCACGATGTTAAATGATTTTATTGATTTAATTTGATTGAATAATTTATTTCACGAAAAACTTTGCAAGTTTAGCTAAAAGATTCTGTATCACAAAATATTATTCTAAAAAAAAATTGTATTGTTGAAAAGTTTTCAGTAATGTTTTGTAACTTGTTTAAAATCAGTCGTTTTTATTAATTAACAAATTTTGAAAATTTTCAATTTGTATATTTGGTTTGTTGGATAGTGTTGTGCTTGTTATTTTAAATAATAATTACGTGTAGTTTGTAAATGTGAAATTGGTTGATCAAATATAAATGTAACTTGCTAATTTTGTGTAAATAATGAAATGATATAATGCAGGTTTACCTCAATCTTTGTATTTTTGAAGTCAATATTCAGATATTACAGTTTATTATTTCTACTGAAACAACAAAATAATTATTTATGGAAGATTTAAGTCTGTTTTTAAATCGCAGAACAGTACGCGCCTATTCTGATCGCGAAGTAACAACCGAAACTATTCAGGAGTTGATGGAGGCTGCATCCCGAACATCTACAACAGGAAATATGCAATTATATAGTGTAGTAGTTACCCGTAAAAATGAGACAAAAGAGGCTTTGGCCCCATTGCATTTTAATCAACCGGTAGTTAAAAATGCTCCTGTTGTACTTACATTTTGTGCTGATTTTAATCGATTCACTTCCTGGTGTAAATTGAGAAATGCGAATCCGGGATATGGTAATTTTCAGGGCTTTTTTACAGCCGCTCTTGATGCGCTTATTGCTGCTCAAACATTTTGTGTTGCTGCAGAAGCGCGGGGACTTGGGATTTGTTATATAGGCACCACTACCTACAATACAAAGGGGATTACAAAATTGCTAAAGTTACCCAATCTGGTAGTTCCGGTTACTACCATCACGCTGGGGTATCCGGTATCGCTGCCGGATCAGGTTGATAGACTCCCGGTATCGGCTATTATACACGAAGAGGAATATGCAGATTATACAACCGATGAGCTTGATTCTTGTTATCTAAATAAGGAATTAAATGCAGCAAATCAGCAGTTTGTGAAGGATAATGAGAAAGAAACTTTGGCTCAGGTATTTACAGATGTTCGGTATCCGAAAGCAATGTTTGAAAAATTTTCTGTTGAATTTATGGAAGCTATTCAGGAGCAAGGGTATAATTTCTGAGCAAATAACAAACAATAGAGATTATCCACATGTTATCTTTATGAACTAAGAGATTGTATTATACGATTGGGTGTTACATCCTATACTTTATAAAGATAAATGTATGAAGAAAAAATGGTGGTTGTTTTCGTTGGGGCTCTTTGTGAGTGCAACGTTGTCTGCTAAGGGTAGTTTCCATAGCTTCAAGGTAAAGGATATAGACGGCAAAGAGGTGTCTATGAGTCGTTTTGCCGGAAAAAAAGTGATGGTTGTGAATGTCGCATCGAAATGTGGATTGACACCACAATACAAAAAACTGCAAGCTTTGTATGAGAAATATAAAGACCAGAATTTTGTGATTGTTGCTTTTCCTGCCAATAATTTCCTGTCGCAGGAGCCCGGTACTGAAAAAGAGATTCAGGAGTTTTGCAGTCGGGAGTTTCATGTTACCTTTCCGATGATGTCGAAGATTTCCGTTAAAGGTGATACAATGCATCCCATTTATCAGTGGTTAACCTCCAAAAAAGAGAATGGTTTGTTTGATGCCGGTGTCAAATGGAATTTTCAGAAGTTTTTGATCGACGAAAATGGTAAATTAGTCGGATATCTTTTTCCCACAACATCACCTGACAGTGAGAAAGTGACGAAATGGATCGAAACCGGAGTGTGGGAAGAGTGACGCGCATTATTGTACAATTATTTTTCGGTGAGCTTGATTGATTGTTAGAATGTATATACCTTTTTGCAATGAAATAGAGGTAGATGGACCGGTTACTGATATTTCTTTTATTGTTTTTCCATCCGGCAGACAGATGGTAACAGATAAATTGGTATTGGTCTGATTCACAATATTGAGTTTTCTGTTTTCTACAATTATCTTATAGCCGGCTTCAGCGTTTTTTGCGACTGAAGCCGTTGTTGTGTTTACACGTATTTCGTTGGACAGGGGAGAGGTGTAGCCCAGTTTTTCAGCTCTGACTGTGTATGCATAGGTTTGCATAGGTGAGAGTCCGTCAATTGTCAACGAGGTTTCGTCCATATTTTCATAGGTTCTAAGGGGGGGGGTTATTCCGTTTTGTATGGAAAATAGAAACAATGAATATGTGCCAGCACCCGTTACGTTGCTCCAGTGAGCCACAAAGCTGTTTCCGGTTATCTGGTCGGGAGTCAGCGCTACCGGCGCACTCAGATTGGGCACAGCGATGCATTCGCCACTCATACGTACATAGATGCTGCCGGTGATGCCGCCGTCGTAAAGAATAATGGAAGAGAGATGTTTGCCGGGGGACGCCGGTGTATATTTTACATCCAACTGATAACCCGTTGAGCTATTTGCATCTGCATATGGAATAGAGCGAATGGTCTGAAAAAAGGTGGAATTTCCATCGTAAATCAAAGCCGATAAGTTGCTTTTGAGCGCGATTCCTTTGATAAATAACTTGAGCGTTTTGTTTTGTCCGGTCACTACTTCTCCGAAATTGAGAGTAGTTTCGTTGGTTGGATTTATGATAACCGGGTTTTGATAACTCACCGGAGGCAGAGAAGGCACCTGAAATGTTCGTTGAGTAGAGTCGCCCCAAATATACTCCACCAGCTGAGGATAGTCGATGTATGGATTTCGGTTGTTTTGAATGCGATATACCTCTTCATTCCGGTTTCGTTCTTTGCTGCTTACAGGATCCTGACGCGACCATTTCAGCAATAAGCTGACTGCCCAAGGGCGAAATACAGGGTAAGTATTGTTGTCGAGCATGTCGTATTTCCATTTCGAAAAATAGTCTTCGTAGCAAGTAACTATATATAAATAGGTACGTGCAAAATCACCTTTGTACTCGTCAGCCGGTTCGAAAACAATTCCCGAATAGCCGGGTGTATTGGTCGTGCCCACTTTGGTTACACCATTGTTGAATGTCGCCTTTCCCACTATCCCCAACGGGTAGTTATTTTTAGCCAGATTAGCCTCTTCATCCGATGGGTAGAGGTGGTTAAGATCGGTGTAAGCGGCATTTACATCGCCTCCCCACCAGCTTTTTGGAAAAGAGTGTTCGCGGTTCATGCCCCACGAATTGCTGAAGTAGTAGGTTTTTGAGGAGTACATATCCCACACAACCGCACTATTATCGGGGCGGGCGTCTGTCAATTTAAAGAACGTCCAGAGGCTGTTGTAGTCATATACTGTATGGTTTTTCAGAATCAGGTGTAATGCGGTTTTTATTTCCCGCTCCTTTTTGCCGTTGATGGTGCTGTAGTAGGTGGCCGGAACTGTTTGTGCAGCTACAATTGCTGTTGTAATCACCAATATTACAGCTAATAAACCTCTGTATTTAAATCTGTACATACTCTTTCTTTTACATGTTTAATGCGACAAATATAGCTCTTTTTTTGTTAGTTTTCAGACTCAATCCAACATATTTTCATCTTTGAGCAAATACTCAAGCTCTGCCAATATCATGGCTGTGGCGCCCCACACGTGGTGGTTTCCTAGTTTATACGATGGAATGTGATAAACCTTGCCCTGTTCATCTTTCAGGGTAAAGGTGGCCTTATTGTGATTGTGTAAAAGTTGCATTAAATCAACCTCAAACAGTTCTGCCACTTCGCTTTCTTGCAAAATAAAGCGCGGAATTTCTCGATGAATCCCCACAAATGGATGGACAATAAATCCGCTTCTCGGAATTGTAACGGGCGACAGCTCGCCCATAATCTCTACCCTATCCGGACATACACCAATCTCTTCCTGGCTTTCTCGCAGTGCTGTAGTTAACAGGTTAACATCATTCTCTTCGTATTTTCCGCCCGGAAAGCTAATCTGCCCGCTGTGTACCCCCATATGTTGTTGTTTGAGAGTCAACACCAGTTTTGCATTCCCCTCCACATCTCTGTAAAAAAGAAGCAGCACGGCACTCTGTTTGGCTTTTGATTCGTCGAATTCAGGAAAATAATGTTTGCGCAACTCCGACTCCATAGAGCTGTGAGCTACTGCAGCAGGCTTGTTTTTTTGCAAGCAGTTTTGCAGTATTTCTATTATTGTTGCAAAATTTGATTCCAAAGTCAAATATATATTACGGATTTGCTTGTAAAAATAAATATAATTTTTAATTTTGTGAAATGAAAAATTGTAATAATTACAATTCGGTTAGTATTTCAAATTTTATGTAATGTATATTGATTTGATATTAAATGAATTAGCAGGAATTCAACCGGGTCTATTTAGAAAAACATTGTTATATAAAATGAAAAATCCGATTGTTAGCATCTATCGTTTTTATGCCGAAGGTTTTCGGTCGATGAAGCTTGGGAAAACTCTATGGCTCATCATCGCGGTAAAGTTAGGCATCATGTTTTTTGTATTAAAGCTTTTTTTCTTTCCTGACATACTAAATTCGAAATTTGATACCCGTGAAGAAAAAGCCGATTATGTGGGAAACGAACTTATCAAAAGAAAATAAATATCAACCTTAATAATATTAATCAATTACAATTGAACTATGGAGACAATGGATTACTCGTTGATTGATTGGTCGCGAGCGCAATTTGCATTAACAGCCATGTATCACTGGTTGTTTGTACCCCTCACCCTCGGTTTGTCTGTTATTATGTCGATAATGGAGACGATTTACTACAAAACAGGCGATCCGGCATGGAAGAGAATAACCAAGTTCTGGATGACTCTGTTTGGTGTAAATTTTGCTATTGGTGTGGCCACAGGCATTATTCTTGAATTTGAGTTTGGCACAAACTGGTCGAATTACAGCTGGTTTGTGGGTGATATTTTTGGTGCACCACTGGCTATCGAAGGAATTATGGCATTCTTTATGGAGTCCACTTTTATTGCAGTGATGTTTTTTGGCTGGAATAAGGTGAGTAAAGGATTCCACCTGGCATCTACCTGGCTAACCACAATAGGTGCTACACTTTCGGCACTCTGGATATTGGTGGCTAATGCCTGGATGCAGTTTCCGGATGGGATGAAATTCAACCCCGATACCGTGCGCAATGAGATGGCCGATTTTTGGGCAGTTGCGTTATCGCCCGTTGCTGTAAGTAAATTTATCCACACCGTCACTTCGTCGTGGATGGTGGGTGCAGCCTTTGTTATAGGCGTTAGTGCCTGGTATTTGTTGAAAAAGAGAGAGAAGGATTTGGCTTATAAAAGCATACGAATAGCCGCCATATTTGGATTGGTTGCTACCCTTATTGTTTCGGTAACAGGTGATAGTTCTGCGTATGAAGTGGCACAAAAACAACCCATGAAACTTGCAGCTATGGAGGGTTTGTATGATGGCTCAACCGGCGCCGGATTGGTGGGTGTTGGTATTTTGAACCCTGCTAAAGAGAGTTATGCCGATAGTGAAGAGACTTTTCTTGTTAAATTTGAAATTCCCAAAATGTTGTCGTTGCTGGCTTACCGCGATCCCAATGCGTTTGTTCCCGGTATCAACGATATAATGAAGGGCGGATACGACGCCAAAGATGCGTGGGGGAGACCTGTTAGGGTACTTTCTGCCGATGAGCGCATAATGAGTGGAAAGATTGCCATTCAGGCATTGGCCAGCTACAAAACAGCGAAAGCGGCAGGTCAGGATTCTTTTGCGTTGAAATCAAAAGAGGTGCTCGAAGCACATTATTCAAATTTTGGATACGGATTCATCAAAGATAAAAATGATTTGGTTCCTCATGTATCTCTTGTGTTTTATTCCTTCCGTATTATGGTGGTGTTCGGGCTTTTCTTTTTGGCATTTTTTATCTATATTCTGGTGGCCGAAAAAAGAGGATGGCTGGAGAAGAAGTGGTTATTAAAACTTTCTATAGCCACCATTCCTATTGCGTATATTACTTCGCAGTGTGGTTGGATTGTGGCTGAGATGGGCCGTCAACCGTGGGTGATTCAGGATATTATGCCCACATTTGCAGCGGTTTCAGATATAGATACAGGTTCTGTGCAAGTGACATTTTTCCTTTTTGCAGTCTTGTTTACAGTCTTGTTGATTGCTGAAATAGGAATTATGATTAAGCAAATCAAAAAAGGACCGGGTCATTGATTTAGTGAGAATTTGGAATAAAGAACATTTAAAATATTAAAAATCAATATTATGGACTATATATTTTATCAACATTACTGGTGGTTTCTGGTGTCGCTTCTGGGCGCTTTATTGGTTTTTCTGCTGTTTGTGCAGGGCGGACAGACGCTTTTGTATTCGGTAGGAAAGACCGATATGGAGCAGACAATGATAATCAATTCACTCGGGCGAAAATGGGAATTTACATTTACCACTTTGGTGACATTTGGTGGTGCTTTTTTTGCGTCGTTTCCACTGTTTTATTCTACCAGCTTTGGTGGTGCATATTGGGTTTGGATGATTATTCTGCTCTGTTTTGTCGTGCAGGCAGTGGCTTATGAATTTCGGATGAAAAAAGGAAATTTATTGGGCAAAAAAGTCTATGAAATTTTTCTTTTGGTGAATGGTTTTGGCGGATTGATATTACTTGGCACTGCTGTAGCTACCTTTTTTACCGGATCTGAATTTGTGGTGAGCAAACTGAATCTGACTAACCTGATGTCGCCAACCATTTCGAAATGGGCCAATCCTTTGCACGGTTTAGAAGCCGCCTTTTCTATCACAAATCTTTTGTTGGGGCTGGCTGTCTTCTTTTTGGCACGTGTGCTTGGGGCGCTTTATTTTATAAATAGCATAGACGATACTCTGATTTTTACCCGTTCTAAGAAGCAGGTACTGTACAATACAGTTCCATTTTTGGCCACCTTCCTCTCTTTTTTGGGTATCGTGCTTTTTGGCGATGGTTTTGCTGTCAACCCCGAAACGCAAGAGGTGTATATGCAATCGGGAAAATATTTTACCAATCTGATTGAAATGCCGGCTGTACTTGTTGTATTTCTGTTGGGTGTTGTTTTATTGTTGTTTGGAGTTTTGAAAACCATTTTTTCGAAAAACTTTCGTCGGGGTATCTGGTTTGCCGGCATTGGCACTGTGGCTGCAGTATTAGCTCTGTTTTTGATAGCCGGCTGGAACAATACGGCTTACTATCCCTCTACTACTGATTTGCAAAGCTCTCTGACCATCAGCAATAGTTCATCCAGTCCATTTACACTGGAAGTAATGAGTATGGTTTCTCTGCTTATTCCGTTTGTCTTGTTGTACATCATTTATGCCTGGCGTGCTATCAATAAGTCGGATATCAACACAGAAGAGATGATGCAGGGCGAGCATCAATATTGAGATAAATAGGGTATTGTAAAACGAATAGAGTTGAAGAGCCAAAAAATCTCTTCAACTCTTTTTTCAGAAAGAATTATGGCTGTTGAGATTGAAAAAAAATTTCTGGTATTGTCAGATGAATACCGTTACAAAGCAATCCCTGTGTTTTACAGACAGGGTTATCTTAGTAAAGAAAAAGAGCGGGTAGTAAGAGTTAGAATAGCAGGTAAGAAGGCATTTCTAACTATAAAAGGGAAGAATAAAGGCATTATACGCAAAGAATTTGAGTACGAAATTCCGGTTAGAGATGCTACAGAGATGCTGGATAATTTATGTTTGAAGTCCAAAATTGAAAAATACCGTTACAAAATAGAAGTGAATGGATTTGTTTGGGAAGTAGATGAGTTTTTGGGTGAAAACAGGGGGCTGGTTTTGGCAGAAATTGAGTTGCCTACGGCCGAAACATTGTTCGTAAAACCAGACTGGATTGGAGCTGAAGTATCAGACGATAGCAGATACTACAACTCTAATCTTATTCTGCATCCATATTCTCAGTGGATATTGTAATTTATTTTTGAATCAGATTTCCACTCTCGAGAAAGGCGCCGCATCCATGGGGCAAAAATCGTTGGCTAAAAATTTGAAATGCCCCGACATGGCTACCATGGCCGCATTGTCGGTAGTAAATGCAAATTTGGGAATGTGAATCTTCCAGCCATATTTGGTGGCATGGTCTTCGAAAGACTGACGTAAAGCTGAGTTGGCAGATACACCTCCGGCAACAGCTACTTCCCTGATATTTAAATCGCGCGATGCTTTTCTGAGTTTATTCATCAATACCTCTACGACAGTGTATTGCAACGAAGCACAGAGGTCGTTTTTATTATTTTCAATAAAATCAGGATCGTTTTTCAGGTGGTCGCGCACCAGATAGAGAAAAGATGTTTTAAGCCCGCTAAAGCTATAATTGTATCCCTCAATTTGGGGTTTTGCAAATAAAAATGCATGGGGATTACCTTCTTTGGCCAGTCTGTCCACTACAGGGCCACCCGGATAGCCCAGCCCCATCACTTTGGCACATTTATCGAATGCCTCTCCGGCTGCATCGTCAATGGTTTGTCCGATAACCTCCATTTCATTGTAGTTTTTTACCAGGATAATTTGCGAATTTCCTCCCGAAACCAACAGACACAGAAAAGGGTAGGAGGGTTGATTATTATCGTTTTCGTCCTCTTTGATAAAATGGGCCAGTACATGTGCCTGCAAATGATTTACCTCTACCATCGGTATATTCAGCCCGGCAGAAAAGCCTTTGGCAAAAGATGTTCCAACCAGTAATGAGCCCATCAAACCCGGACCACGTGTAAAGGCAATCGCGCTCAGTTCATTTTTGTTTACTCCAGCACGTTGCAAGGCTGTATCAACAACCGGAATAATGTTTTGTTGGTGAGCCCGTGATGCCAGCTCCGGTACTACACCACCGTACTGTCTGTGAACTTCCTGGTTTGTTATTACGTTTGATAGAATGACACCGTTGCGCAATACCGCTGCAGAGGTATCGTCGCATGATGACTCAATTCCCAATATGATTGTATCCATTGTTTATTTTTTCTGCAAAAATACACAATTAATTGATGAAAAAATGGCGATGAACCCGATGAAAATGTATAATTTTGTCAAATATATTGTGATTGCCACTTTGATTGTCTGAATATTTATCCGAGTTGGGTTCATCCGGTTAATTTTTGATTAACTATTGCTTGATTATCAGATATATACAAATAAACCGGGAAAGAAGTGATTAAATTCTTCAAATATTTGCTTATTGGGTTGCTATCTCTCTTTATTCTTTTGAATATCGGGGTGTATATTTTGCTGAACATACCTTCTGTACAGCAGGAGATTACCCGTATCTCAACAGTTGAGGTTCAAAAACAATTACGTACGCGCGCGAGGATTGGCTCTGTCCGGTTTCGTTTTTTTAATAAGTTAGAACTCAATGATGTTTGGCTTGCCGACCAGAGAGGAGTCACTCTGCTTGATGCAAAAAAGATATCCGTGGGCGTGAATTTGATGGAGTTATTTAAAAACAGGCTGATTATCAATACGGTACAAATATATAGTTTTCATGTTTACATTGATAAAGCAGCACCTGAATCGAAAACAAATATTCAGTTTATATTAGATGCACTAAAGTCTGATTCTACTAAAAAGAGCAAGCCATTGGCTGAAGTGCAGATTAAGTCAATAATTATCAGACGGGGTAATCTCAATTTTGATGTTAGAAGCGTGCCTTATCAGTTTGGTAAGTTTAATGCTTCTCACGTTCGTTTGCGAAATCTTTTGGCAAATATTTCATTACATACAATTACAAAAGATTCTGCTGATATACTGATTAAGCGACTCGCTTTTGAAGAAAATTCAGGTTTTGCTATCCGCAAACTGGCCGTTGCATTTAAGGCCAATAAAAAGAGAGCTGAGTTTCGTAATTTGGTTCTTTTATTGCCACAATCAGAGCTAAAGTTTCGCAACTTCTTTGTCGATTATAGTAAGGTAGATTCAACACACCGCTTTGTAGATGCTGCCCGGTTTAATGTAGATATACCGCTTTCTGCCCTTTATCCCAAGGATTTTTCTGCATTCTTACCTGTTTTTCGGCATTATACCGGACATATTGATTTTTCGGCATCAGCCGGAGGATCAGTCAATAGCCTGATGCTTCGCAAATTGGAATTGAAATCTGATAAACGTTTGTTGTTCAGAGCAGAAATGCAGCTCGAGGGTATTACAGATCCGCAAACTGCCTACATTTATGGTAAAATTCGGGAGTTGGATTTACAACCGGAAGGTTTGACTGAATTGGTACGTAATATTTCGAAAAACAGAGATGATGTCAGTTTGTTGGCCGGACGTCTGGGGCAGCTTCAGTTTACGGGCGAATTGTCAGGGTATTTGTCTGATTTGGTGGCCTATGGCCGCTTACAGTGCAATCTGGGGGAGGTGCAGACTGATATGAAAATAGGACAAGACACGTTGTTGCATCGCACTAATTTCAGTGGTCAGGTAAGAACAACAGGTTTCAATTTGGGCAAATTGCTAAACAAAGAGAATCTGGGTCAGATTGGTTTTAACATGAAAGTAAACGGTTATAAATCTGGTAAATATTTACCCCAGGGTAAAATAAGTGGTGAGATAGCTCATATCGATTTCAATAAATATCAATACAAAAATATTGTTTTGAAAAACGGTCTCTTCGAAGGATCCCGTTTCGAGGGTAGTCTGGTGATGAATGACGCTAACGGCTATTTTATGCTTAATGGTAAGATTGATAGTAATCCGAAGAAACCATTTTATAAAGTAGAAATGCGTGCGGTTAACCTGGATTTGGATGCTCTTAATTTATATAAAAAACACCGCAATGCAAAACTTTCTTTTGCTCTTAAAGCCGATTTGAGTGGTGCTTTGCCGGATTACACTTTAGGTAGTGTGTTGCTCGATTCGCTTACCTACAAAACAACAGATGATACATTGTTTTATCGACAATTTACAGCGGTTTCTTCTGCCGAAAATGGCATGCAAAGACTACGTCTTCAATCACCCGTTGTTTCCGGTAATGTGGTAGGGCGTTATAAACTGTCCACTCTTCCATCCAGTTTTGTTGCGCTTGTATCGCGCTATTTACCGGCTCTATTACCTGATGACAGCCCAAAGCCGTCGAACAACGAAGTCAGTTTCAATTTTACTTTTTCAGAAACAGAGAAGTTGAGCCGGATGTTTAGTTTGCCGGTCACACTTTTGGATGAGTCGGTCGTGAGTGGTGAGATCAATGATTTAAGGCAGCAATTTAAGATGCAGTTGATGGCTCCTCAGCTCTTTTGGGGAAAGCGGGTGCTCAACGATGTACAGTTATTGATGGGTAATAATAATGAAAATATGGAATTATCAGCCAGACTAATTACCCAAAATAAGAAGAAAGACAACATTTCTCTTTCCTTGCAAATGACAGCACATGACAACGAGGCTGAAACGAAATTTAACTGGAGTAACTCGGCATTACGCACATACAGTGGCGAAATTAATATGCACTCCCGATTAGAGGCACGTGCAAAAGGTCGCTTCCCGGCTGTGTTGACGGACCTGAAACCAGGTAAGCTGATTATTAACGATACAACGTGGTATGTCGGAAATTCATTCCTGAAGATTGATTCCGGAAAATATGAAGTGCGGAATTTCATGGTACACAATGCCAATCAGTTTCTGAAAATGAATGGTCGTGTTTCTGCCTCATCCGGTGATACTCTTTCTCTTTCTCTCAAAAATGTTGATCTTGACTATATATTCAATACGTTGAGCATTAAGAATGTCCATTTTGGTGGAGTGGCAACTGGTGATTTTGTGCTCAACAATCTCCTAAAATCACCGGTTTTTCTTACCGATAATCTGAAAATAAGCAATTTTTCGTTTAATGGTACCCGATTTGGTCAGCTCAATCTTTATAGTAAGTGGGATGCCGCAAAGAGTGGTATTCTAATGAGTGGTACCATCGATGGTTATTTGCGAAACAAAACCAAAGTAAATGGTTATATCTTTCCCACAAAAGACTCAATATCAATGGCATTCAATGCGGATCGAATTGATTTGCTTTTTTTGCGTAATTATATGGGTGGATTTATGAAAGATCTTACCGGTTTTGCCAGTGGCAATGTGATGCTTTATGGTAAATTCAGTAAGCTTAATGTAGCCGGAGATGTAAAGATGCACGATTTTCGTTTTGGAGTAGAATATTTGAATACCTGGTACTCCATTTCTGATAGCTTACATCTTCGTCATAATCAAATCTATTTCAAGAATATTGTGGTGCTCGATAAGGATAAAAATGCGTCAATAGCGACTGGTAAAGTAACGCACGATCACTTTTCAAACTGGCGATATTCTATCGAAGCAAATACACGTAATTTTTTGGTTTACAATGCGCAATCTTCACAGAATGCTACGTTTTACGGCCCCGTTTATGGCTCAGGAAACCTTACTATTGTTGGCGATGAAAAAGTGACAAACATAAATGCAGGTATACAATCGGGAGCCGGTACACGATTTATGGTGTCGTTAAGCAGTCAGATGACTGCCTCCGATTACGATTTTATTTCTTTCCGCAGTCCGAAATCCGAATACCAGAGTTCACCTTCTTTTGGTTTTTTTCGAAATGAGCCCCCAAATAGTCCAGTAGAGATAGTGCGTAAGAGTTCGCCTCACATCACCAACATCAATTTGATGGTGGATATTAATCCGGTTTCATCGTTGAGTTTAGTGATGGATCCTATTTCGGGTGATGTTATCGAAACCAACGGTTCGGGAAATATGCGTTTGGCATATAGTACCAACAAAGATGTGCAGTTGTTCGGCACATACAATATTGATCGTGGAAATTATGCATTTAGCTTTCAGAATTTTATTAAAAAGAGATTTGCTATTCACGAAGGTAGTACCGTTATTTTCAGGGGAGACCCTTACAACGCCGACCTTGGGCTAAAGGCACAATACACCACCACTGCCGATTTGGCCGATCTGAATGAGTCGTTTACAACCGACAAAGATATAAGTCGAACCAATACACAGGTGCAATGTTTGCTCGACATATCAGGCGATATGCGTAAGCCGGATATCAAGTTTGATCTAAATTTGCCCAATAATACAGAGGAGGTTAACCGACGCGTAAAAAGTATTGTGAATACAGATGATATGATGGCCCGTCAGGTTTTTTATCTGCTGGCACTCAATCGGTTTTATGTGGTTGATTACCTGAATAGTGGAACCACAAATAAAAATAATGAGCTTAGTTCCATTGCCTCTGCCACTATTTCATCTCAGTTTAACAATATATTGTCGCAGATAACAGACAAAGTGAACATTGGAACGAATCTTAAAATGGACAACACTTCTGCTTACAGTAAAATGGAGGTTGAGGTAGCGCTCTCGAGTCAGTTGCTCAATAATCGCCTGATTGTGAATGGTAATTTGGGGTATCGGGATAATACCTCCAATAAAGCTACGTTTATTGGTGATTTCGATTTTGAGTATAAACTAACCAAGTCGGGTGGTCTTCGTGTGAAAGGTTATAATCGGTCAAACGATCGTTATTCATACCTCAAATCTTCCCTTACCACTCAGGGATTAGGTCTTATTTACAAAAAAGATGTGGATTCGTTTCTCGAATTATTCAGAAAAAAATATGCTCCATTAAAGTGAAATGATGAATGAATAGTTCTTCAATTACCTCTATTTTGTAAATGCCCACCAACTACAATTCTCATAATTTTGTGATTAAATACAAATATCGAAAACCCTGAATCGAAAAGAGTTTTCGAAAGAAACGACTCATTTTTTCCCGCTGTATAATCTATATTTCTGCCCCATTAGTTTTTTTTTTCATTCAGTGACAATCGTAAACAGACATGATTGCAGATCATATTTGCTGAAACTATTCAGGGAAAATAACTATCTGGTAAATAAAATACAAATAAGTAAATGAGCCGTTTTATAAACAGCTGATAATCAGTTTGTTTGAATTAAATAAGAATGGTGAAAGAATATATACTTAATATTATTGTTTTTGAGAACAAACAGGCTGGTAATTGTCAGAGAAAAGCTGCGTTAATTATTGTTTGTGAATATTTTGATAATCCATAACATTCATTTGTATTCAGAAATATTGATTCAATTTGATTCATTATTCAAAATAAAACATATATTTGCATTCTAATACTTCTGAATCTAGCAAAAAGAGCTTTATTTAGCCTTATTTTCTGAATTTAAGGTATTGCATTTACTTAATAAACCATGAATAATCAACAGAATAATTATCATTTTGGCGAAAATATCTTTTTTTACCTTTGTTATTAAGCCAAAAGTTATTGTAGTTAGTCTTTTTTTTAATAATCATCTTAAATCCTTAAATCTATGAAAAAAACATTCCATCACATTCATTATGGATAAATAGGACTATCTGGAAATGATAACATATTGTGTTATTAGTGTCTTTATTTATTTTATTTATCTAAAATATTACTTATGAAAATCAAACTTTATTTATTGATGTTGCTTGCAGCATCATTCTCCCTTATCTCTGCTCAGGTGGCAGTCGTAAAGGGTGTGGTAACAGATGAATCCGGTATGCCGGCACCTGGTGTAACAGTTACACTTAAAGGGCTTACCGTAGGTACAGTGACCGATGTAAAAGGACAGTATTCACTGAAATTGCCCGCAGATGCCAATACCATTGTCTTCTCATTTGTGGGTTATACAACTCAGGAGATAAAACTAGCAGGTAAGCCGGTCATAAATGTACAGTTAGCGCAAAGTACTATCGGTCTGAAAGATGTGGTAGTGGTGGGTTATGGAGTACAGAAAAAGGTTAACCTCACCGGTTCTATTGCGTCTATCAAAGGAGCCGATATAGCCAAACGCAGTCCGATGCAAACGTCTCAGGCATTGCAGGGAGTTGCAGCCGGTGTTACCGTTACATCCAACAGTGGTAAACCCGGAAAAGAGGGAACCTCTATCCGTATCCGCGGTATTGGTACTATCAATGACAATAGCCCATTGGTGCTGATTGATGGTGTATCGTCGTCGCTGGATGCTGTTGAATCTAATGATATTGAAAGTATGTCTATCCTGAAAGATGCAGCATCGGCTGCTATTTATGGATCGCGTGCGGCAAATGGAGTTGTTTTGATCACAACCAAACGAGGCAAATCGGACAAAGTATCCGTGACCTACAAAGGTACAATGGGCTTTTCAAATCCGATTACAATGCCAAAAAATGCATCAGCGTGGGATTATATGACACTTTACGATGAAGCCAATGCCAATGACCTGCGTACCGATGCCGGTGTACCGGGCGGCTATTTTTTTGGTCCTGACAAAATTACAGCTTCAAGAGAAGCAACTGATCGCGATGCATATCCGAATTCAGATATGTTGAGAGAAACATTCAAAGATCAGGCAGCACAAACTCAGCATTACCTCGGTTTTTCGGTAGGAAGCAAGAAATACAGTTCAAATACCTCTGTAAACTATGCCCGTCAGGATGCTCACCTGCCCAATTCATTCTATACTAAATATGGTATCAGATCAAATAACACTTACATGGTAAACAATTATCTGGATCTGGGATTTGATCTTTCGTTGCGCAATACCAGCTCTGAGGATGCAGCCAATAGCGGACTGGATCAGTTGATGAGGCAGCCTGCTATCTATCAAACCAGATATTCCAATGGAGTATGGGGGGCAACCTATGCCGGAACCACCCATCAGATGCAGATTATTTACGATAAACTGAATATGCATTACGAAGATTTTCAGGAAACGCTTGCGAAAATCAGTGCAACCATCAAGCCTGTGAAAGGAATGCGCATAGATTTCTCTTATACCCCGAAAATATCCGGTGCAAGCTACAAAGATGTGGGTAAACAATCGCGTGTTTATGATTACAAAACTGGAGCAGTGCTATGGTCTTCTACATCGCCGGGTACAATAACCGAGACGAGAGATCAAACCCGCGAAGATGATATCAACGCCTTGATCAATTACAACCTGTCGTTGGGCAAACATGATATATCAGCGTTAGGTGGTTTTCAATACCTGACCAACAGCTACAACTACCTGTCTGGTTACAGACAAGGAACCAGCTTTCCACAGTTGGAAGAGATAAATGCATTTGAACCTACCGGTCAGACAAACAATGGATATACAACCGAATGGGCGTTGATGTCCTATTTTGGTCGTTTGAATTATGCTTATGCCGGCAAATATCTGTTGGAGGCCAATGTACGCTACGATGGTTCTTCCCGTTTTGCTAACGGCTATAAATGGGGGGTATTTCCTTCATTTTCGGGAGCCTGGCGTTTTTCTTCCGAAGACTTTCTTCAGGATGTCAGCTGGTTGAGCAATGGTAAATTGCGTGCGTCGTGGGGTGAGCTTGGTAATCAGGCTGGTTTGGGATCCAATTATCCTTTCGCTTTAAACGTAGCCACCAATCAATACGCTGTATTTGGCGGGGTGTTAAATTCGGGTTATGCACCGGTAAATTATGCCCTGAAGGATATTACCTGGGAATCTACCCGCATGATCGACTTTGGTATCGACCTTTCGTTTTTTAAAGGTAAACTGGATGCAACATTCGACTGGTACAAAAAGGATACCCGCGACATCCTGTTGAATATGGCCATTCCGGGTGTAATGGGATATGCTAACTCTCCTAAACAAAATGCGGGAGCCGTAGAAAATAAAGGTTGGGATTTGAGTATTGCGCACACCAACAACATTGGCAAATTCAACTACAAAATTACCGGTATTCTCTCTGATGTAGAAAACAAGATAACCAATCTGGGCGGTTTAGCACCTCAGGTTAGCGGTGTGCATGTTCGTCAGGTTGGTTCGCCTATCGATGCCTTCTATGGCTATCAGGCAAATGGCCTTTTCAGTTCATTTACCGAAGCCCGCGCTTATCCTGTTACACAATTCGGTAAATTGCAGGGTGGAGATATTCGTTATGTTGATTTGTTGACTGTTGACTCGAATGGAGATGGTATAATGGATGCCGGCGATAATAAAATTACCGGAACAGACCGTATCGTGTTGGGTAACCCCATTCCACGTTATGCTTATTCATTAGATCTTTATGCCTCTTACAAAGGGCTCGATTTATCACTGTTCTTCCAGGGTATTGGCAAACGCGACAGCTATGTGTCGGGCTGGTTGGCTTATCCTTTCCAAAATGCCTCCACAGCTTTGGAGCAACATCTCGACCGCTGGAGTGAAGCAAATCCCAATCCGAATGCTGCGTATCCACGTTTGTCAATCAATTCGCAAAGCAACAACTTGCAGTCTTCTTCTTTCTGGATGGTCAATGCGGCTTATTTCCGTCTGAAAAATATTCAGTTGGGTTATACTTTGCCTAATCAGTCATTGAAGAATTCGGGTGTTGCCGGTGTTCGCTTTTTCGCAAATGGTATGAATGTGTTTACCAAAAGCAAGATGCCCCTGGGTATGGATCCTGAGTCTCCCGAAAGCGTACAGGGAAGTTATCCATTAATTTCGACTTATACTTTTGGTGTTGAAGTCAAGTTTTAATTAGTTCACACAAATCGAAAAAACGAATTTACAATGAATAAGAATATAATATATATCGCATTGATGGCATTGCTGTTCAATGTAGGCTGCGACTCTGCATTGGAGCGTTATCCACTCGATACTCCGGCCGTAGAAACAATTTATTTGAATGAATCAGAGATGCAGGGAGGAGTAAACTCGTGTTACTACTTTATTACCAGACCACAAATTGGCTCTTATTTGTCTCCCGAATATAGCTGGGATGCGATGGCGGATGTCATGTTTATACGGGGTGGCGGTTTTGCTCAGGATATGCTGATGTCTGTACTCGACTACAAAGCCGGTGATTTCCGGAATGTTTGGCTCAATATGTACCAGGGTGTGGGACGTTGTAATCTGATGCTCGAGAAACTGGAAGCTATTAAGGGTAAACTTTCGGCAGCTACTGTTAATCAAATGCAGGGTGAACTCTATTTTCTGCGCGGATATTATTATCTACGATTGATTAATCAGTATGGTGATGTGGTATATCTGGATAAGCCGGTATCTACTGTTGCTGAAGGGAAATCGGTAACCCGTACACCAAAAGCAGAAGTATTGCAAAAAATCTATGCAGATTTTGATAAATCTGCTGAATTGCTGGCTTCATCTACCGTGAAAACTTTGGGAAGAGCTACCTGGGGTGCAGCTATGTCTTTTAAGGCTCGTGCGGCATTGCAAAACAACGATTGGGCTACAGCCGCTGCCGCTGCCAAAGCGGTTATCGACTCGAGAAAATACAGCTTAATGCCCAAATACGAAACCTTGTTTACTGAATCTGTAGTTAATAGTACCTCCAATACAGAGCAAATTTTCACGCAATGTCATTTGGTGGCAGCACTCAATCCTACAGCTTATGTACAGTATGCCGGTTCGCGTGCATCGGGCGGTTGGTCCACTATTGTGCCTACACAAAATATGATTGACTCTTATCTGTGTACAGACGGACAAGATATCAGTAAATCGCCACTTTACGACAAAACAAAACCGTATGACAAGCGCGACCCGCGTATGCGTTTCTCTCTGGTTTTGCCCGGCGACTTATGGGGTGGTTATGTGTATGATACGCGCAAAGACAAAGATAGCACAACTAACGCTGCAGGAAAAAAAGTAAAAAATCTCGATAGCTATACTACCACTGCTTTCACCTCTTTCACCGGTTATCTTTTGCGCAAGTATTACGATTTTAAATATTTGGCACTTCAGAGTCAGGTTGAAACTCCGTTTATGCTTTGCCGCTATGCTGAAGTGTTGCTCACTTACGCAGAAGCTAAAATTGAGCTCAATCAGATCGATGCTGACTGTTTGGATGCAATCAATAAAGTGCGTGGACGCGGCGATGTAAACATGCCGGCTGTTGCTGCTGCCAGTCAGGCAGATATGAGACGAATCGTACGTAATGAGCGCAAAGTGGAATTGTTCAACGAGAACCTTCGTTATCAGGATCTTTTGCGTTGGAAACGAGCTGAGGTGGTACTTACAAGACCTATTTTGGGCCGTCCGGTGTTGGGCGAATTCTCTGTATATCCTGCTGTTACTTTCGATGAGTATGGCGATCCGATATACAATGTAGCAGCTTATGCTCCACACCCATCTACTGATTACAGGGTGCTTATTTTGACTAATTTCAACAAAAACAGAGACTATTTGTGGCCAATCCCCGAAGTTGAATTGAGCCTGAATCCTGGTTTGGGTCAGAACCCGAACTGGTAATATAAGGTCTTGATTAATTTTTCTAAAATAACAGGAGGCTGTCTCATAATTCAAAGGAGGCAGCCTCTTTTGTACTATATCGTGTATATTGCAAAAAAAAGCTGCCTCAAATTTTATTTTGAGACAGCCTTTTGATATTATCATGTAATTCGGATATTACTCTTCGCTTTTACCGAAATCCATAGCAGCTAAACGTTTGTAGTTAGCTAAACGCCATTTTGCATTTTCTTCAGCTACAACAAACAATTCTTTGGCTTGCTCAGGGAATTGTTTTAACAATGATGTGTAGCGAACCTCACCCTTCAGGAAGTCCTGGAATTTGCTCCAATCCGGCTCTTTAGAGTCCAGAATAAATGGATTCTTTCCTTCTGCTTCGAGAGCAGGGTTGTAGCGCCACAGGTGCCAGTATCCACATTCTACCGCTTTAGCACCCTCTTCCTGAGTTTTACCCATACCTGCAAGAGGTCCGTGAGCAATACAAGGAGAGTAAGCGATAATCAATGATGGTCCGGGATATGCCTCAGCTTCGCGGATTGCTTTCAGCGTTTGTGCCTGATTTGCTCCGATTCCAATTTGAGCAACATATACATAACCGTATGTTGTAGCGATCAAACCAAGATCTTTTTTACGGATTTTCTTACCCGAAGCAGCAAATTTAGCAATAGCACCCACCGGAGTAGATTTAGATGACTGACCACCGGTGTTAGAGTAAACCTCAGTATCAACTACCAAAATGTTTACATCTTTGCCCGAAGCAATCACGTGATCCAAACCACCGAATCCGATATCATAAGCCCAACCATCACCACCAATGATCCATTGTGATTTCTTGATCAACAATTTTTTCATCGAAGCGATAACTTTGCAAGGCTCGCAATCGCAGGCTTCTACTAAAGGAACGATTTTTGCAGTCAGCTCAACTGTAGCATCTGCATTTTCGCGGTTGGCAATCCACTCAGTAAACAAACCTTTCAATTCGTCTGAGCAGCATCCGCAAGAGATAGCCTCTTCCATTTTAAGCTGGATACGGTCACGCATTTTTTCAGTAGCGAGGAACATACCCAAACCAAACTCTGCATTGTCTTCGAACAAAGAGTTGGCCCATGCCGGTCCGTGTCCGTTTTCATTTTGAGTATAAGGAGTAGAAGGAGCTGAACCAGAATAGATTGAAGTACAACCTGTAGCATTAGCAATCATCTGACGGTCTCCAAACAATTGAGACAGCAATTTAACGTATGGAGTTTCACCACAACCAGCACATGCACCAGAGAACTCAAACAATGGAGTTGCAAACTGAGAGTTTTTCACGTTAGCTTTAGTATCCACCAAATGTTGTTTTGATTTAACTTCAGTTACGCAGAAATCCCAATTAGCCTGATTGTCGTATTGTGACTCGATAGCCACCATTTCGAGAGCTTTGTTTCCTTTGTTGCCCGGGCAAACATCAGGACAGTTACCGCAACCCATACAGTCGAGAACGTCAACCTGGATACGGAAAGCTGTTCCGGCAAATTGTTTACCGTTTGTTTTCAGGGTGTCAAAAGCAGGAGCTTTAGCTTGTTCTTCTGCATCCAATACAAACGGACGGATAGCAGCGTGAGGACAAACATATGCACATTGGTTACACTGAATACAGTTTTCAGGTTTCCAAACAGGTACATATGCAGCTACACCACGTTTCTCATATTTAGATGTTCCCTGATCCCAGGTTCCGTCTTCGCGACCTTTGAATGCAGATACAGGAAGATCATCACCTGTTTGTGCATTTACCGGACGAACAACTTTATTGATGAATTCAGGAGCTTCGTTTTGATCCAAAGCAAAAGAAGATTCAAGGTTTGCCCATTCTGCAGGAACTTCTACCTTGATAACATCACCACCACGGTCAACCGCTGCATAGTTCATGTTAACAATCTTCTCACCTTTGTTACCATACGATTTCACAATCGCTTTCTTCATTTGCTGAACGGCAAGTTCGTAAGGAATTACGCCGGTAATTTTGAAGAATGCTGATTGAAGAATAGTATTGGTACGGTTACCCAGTCCGATTTCTGTTGCAATCTCGGTAGCATTGATGATGTAGAAGCTGATGTTGTTTTTAGCCAGATAAGCTTTAACGAAATCAGGAAGGTGATTTTTGGTTTCTTCAGCACTCCATACGGAGTTCAAAAGGAATGTACCGTTTTTCTTCAAACCTTTGGTTACATCATACAGACGCAGGTAAGCAGGTACGTGACATGCTACGAAGTCAGGAGTATTAACCAAATAGGTAGAACGAATAGGTTTGTCACCAAAACGGAGGTGAGAACAGGTAAATCCGCCCGATTTTTTAGAGTCGTAAGCGAAGTAAGCCTGAGAATATTTGTCGGTGTTGTCACCAATAATTTTGATAGAGTTTTTGTTGGCACCTACAGTACCATCAGCACCCAAACCGTAGAATTTAGCTTCGAAAGGTCCACCTTCGAATACAATTTCCTCTTTTTTAGGCAATGAAGTAAAGGTAACATCATCCTCGATACCAATAGTGAAGCCATTTTTAGGCTCTTTCATCGAAAGATTTTCGTAAACTGACAATATTTGAGCAGGAGTTGTATCTTTAGAAGACAAACCGTAACGACCACCTACAATAACAGGTGCGTTTGGTTTTCCGTAGAATGCTTCTTTAACATCCAGGAACAAAGGTTCTCCGCTTGCGCCCGGCTCTTTGGTACGATCCAATACAGCAATTTGTTTTACTGTAGCAGGGATAGCTGCCAATAAATGCTTTGGAGAGAATGGACGATACAGACGAACTGAAACCAAACCTACTTTTTCACCTTTTTCTGTCAGGTAGTCGATAGTTTCGCGGATAGCCTCTGTAGCAGAACCCATAGCGATGATTACGCGGTCTGCATCCGGTGCACCATCATAATCAAACAGGTGATACTGACGACCGGTAACGGTAGCCACTTTGTCCATATAGTCCTGAACGATTCCGGGAACGGCATCGTAGAAAGGATTACAAGCCTCACGAGCCTGGAAGTAGATGTCCGGATTTTGAGCCATACCGCGAGCCACAGGACTTTCGGGGTTCAAAGCACGATCGCGGAATGCAGCCAATGCTTCCTGATCGATAAACGGAGCCAAATCTTCGTTGCTCAGAGCTTCGATTTTTTGTATTTCGTGAGAAGTACGGAAACCATCAAAGAAGTGCATAAAAGGAATGCGTGAAGTCAACGTAGCCAAATGTGCCACACCAGCCAAATCCATTACCTCTTGCACAGATCCGGTTGCCAACATCGCAAAACCGGTTTGGCGTGCAGCCATTACATCCTGGTGGTCACCAAAGATAGAAAGAGCCTGTGCAGCCAATGCACGTGCTGAAACGTGGAAAACAGACGGCAACAATTCACCGGCAATTTTGTACATGTTTGGTATCATCAGCAACAAACCCTGAGATGCCGTAAACGTAGTTGTCAGAGCACCAGCCTGCAACGAACCGTGTACAACACCGGCAGCACCTGCCTCTGATTGCATTTCTTCTACCTTAACTGTTTCGCCGAAGATGTTTTTTCTTCCGGCAGCAGCCCACTCATCGACATACTCAGCCATAGTCGACGACGGAGTAATGGGGTAAATTCCGGCTACTTCGCTAAACATATACGCGATATGTGCAGCAGCCTGATTTCCATCACATGTCAAAAACTTTTTTTGTTTTGTCATAGTTGTTAATTATTGATGTAAATTGGTTTGTTTTTTGATTATTTGTTTGCGATTTTTTATTCTAATATAGAAATCCGAATAGCCATAAAGGTATGCAATTGTCATTTCCAACAGTGATACCTTGCCGGGCATAATAGAAATCCGGATTTATTTTTCCTTTGATGTTGTCTTTTTCTATTCTGAAATTGAACTCTGAATTGACCAGGAAATGACTGTTTTTCAGACCAACATTCAATGTATTGTCTTTGTACAAAACATTGTAGAAAAAGGTTTCCAGTACATTTTGCTCATCAATTTCACGAACAAGCGGATAAATCAGATTCGAATTATGCAAATATATCTGAGCGGGCTTTTTAGGAAAATCTTCATTTTCGGGATAAAGCATATTTATCAGACGTGCATCTTTCAGATATTTAATGTAATTCATCACTGTTGCCCGCGATGTGTTGATACCTGCACTCAGCTGACTGATATTTATCGGGCCAGTGCTATTGGCCAGTAAATAGAGCAATTTTCTGATTTTCTGATAGTACGAAAGTTCAATCTGTTTCAGGAAGAAAATATCGCTCTCTATCATCAGGTTCATGGTTTTGACCAGAGTCTCGTTGAAATTTCTTTTTTCAAGAAAAAACGGGTAAAAGCCATGTTGCAGGTAATTTTCGAAATAGAGTAGGGGATCTGTCTTTTCACAAATCTGTTCGGCTATTTCTTTGTGATTCTCCAGAATTTCTTTCAATGTATATGCCCCAAACTCGTTGTTCGACATCAGGTTCAGGTATTCCCGATACGAAAAACCTCTCAGATAGTATGAATCTACCAATCCGTACAAAACAGGATTCTCCTCTTTTAAACGCATGGCTGAGGTACCGGTAAATACAATCTTCAATCCGGGTATTTTGTCGTGACACAATTTCAACTCCTCCGACCAGTTGGGATACTTAAAAACCTGGTCTATCAACAATGTTCTTCCTCCGTTTTCGCTGAATCTCTGTGCAAATTCAAACATCGTACACTCCGTAAAATAGAAATTATTCATGTTAATGTATAGACATGAACGATCCGTTCCGAAGTTTTCTTTGGCATACTGAAGCAAAAATGTAGTCTTACCTACACCCCTGGAGCCCTTAATTCCAATCAAACTGTTATTCCAGTCTATTTCATCCATTAAACCGCGTCTGACCGTCGGTTGTATGTTTTTGATCAGATAATTATGAGTCAGGTAAAATGCTTCCACTGTTATTTGCTAAAAGAACGATGCAAATTTACAATAAAATGCCGATTTTGCAAACTTGAGATTGCAATTTTGCACTTTTCTACTCTATTTTTTTTAATGAATTTAAATTTCACAGCCACAAACTGAATTCTGTTCTCTTATTTTATGATTTCAGTTTACCTCACTATTGGAATAATTAGCGCAAAAATCTCACCTTTGCAATGCGCGAGAGATTGCTTTCGTTGTGATACCGGTCGTTGCTTGTGACCGCAAAATAGTAGTCGCCTCTGAAATCGGAGGGTATCTCCAATATTACCTTGTTGCCGGTTTGGCGGCAAAACAAAATATGACGGGCGTCGTTGGTCTCAATTTTTTTGTTGGTAGAGTAATATATAGTATAGGTAATTTTGTTTTTACCCGGTAGAGCTATCCAGCTAAACACAATGTTGTTTCCCGATTGTGCAACGGTGAACTGTTTGGGTGCAGCCGGTTTTTCTGAGCTTATCCAACTCATGGGCGGCAGAAGCGCCGGGTATCTGTATTCGTTCATTTTAATTGAATCGGCACAGTTTTTTGTATTCTTCATCAATGATTCGGTGCGGAAATAGGATTGTCCGCAGTTGAGTTTACGGGTCATTTTTATTTCATTCGAAATGGTCTGATATTTCCAGCCCGATTCGTTCATCATATACAAGGCAATGCCTGCGGCAATGGGGCGACCGTTGGATTCCTGTTTCCAATCGGCCAGAAATGGTTCGAATATCGGTTCCCTGAAATAGAGCATCGGTGCTATGAAATCGTGCTTTCCGGCATTCAGCCAGGTTTTGGCATCCTGAAAAACTTTGTGATACCCGTTCCATCCTTTTGATGATAAATTGGGCAGATCGCTATGTTTACCCAGGGGGGATGAGCTCACCTGAACCCACGGCTTAATCTCCTTTACGGCATCATAGATAGTATAAACAATGCGATTAATATTCGACCGGCGCCAGTCGGCAAGTGATTGTGAACTTCCGGATTTCAGTTTCGTTTTGCTGTCGGGAAACGAACCCAGTTCCGGGTAACGAATGTAGTCGAGGTGTATTCCGTCGATATCGTAATTCGATACCATTTCACCCGCCAGTCTGGCCAGGTACTTTGCGCTTTCGGGGTTACCCGGGTCCAGATACCACTCTTCATTAATATTCTTGCACAGGTCGGGTTCTTTTTTCAGAATAGACCATTCTCTGAGCTCTTTGGCCTGTTTGGTGTTTCCGAGCGGGACGGTAATCATCCAGGCATGGCACTCCAGACCGCGCTTGTGGCACTCTTCTACCGCAAAAGCCAATGGGTCGTATCCGGGCGATTGATTCGAAACACCGGATACCATCGAACTCCAACCCTCCAGTTTTGATGGATAGATCACATCATTTCGCATTCTCACCTGTAGAAAAACGGTGTTGAAGTTTAAAAACTGCAGCTTGTCCAATATTCTTATCAGTTCAGCTTGTTGTTTCAGTGCAGAAGCATTATCTTTGGCCACTGTTTGAGGCCAGTCCAGACGCCAGGCGGTGGTTATCCAGGCGGCTCTTATTTCGTGTTTAGGCGATTGTCCGAAGAGAGATGTGCAGAACAGAAACAGACTAAGAATTGTTATTTTGTACATAAATGTTTACTAGCTATGGTGTAAGCGTGCAAAGTTAGGCATAATAATCAGATTCAAAAATATAAAAATAGTTTCCCATGAAGAAGCCTCTTGTTGTTTCAGTGATCTTATTGATTTACCTTATTGTGATGGCCGTCGTGGTTTTTCCCATCTATCAGAAAAGTGGAGACTGGATCCGCTATTTTCTGATTATTGCCGGTCAGCTCGTAATTATCGGCTTATTACACTTTTTTAATGTAAAGAAAGAGAAGCTCAAAGAGCAAAAGAAAAGCAGATCGTGAGTCTGCAAAGTTTTTTATTTCATTTTATGGTTCCAATACATACGATTTACCGTCATTTAGCGTTAAAAATAACAGATAAATTTTTATATTCAACCTGAAATGGCTAATTTTGCCAGCTAAATTTGTAAAAATGAAGAATTACATTGTTTCGTTATTAGCCTTTATGCTTCTCGCAACCTCTTGCAATGAGTTTAACAAGGTTTTGAAAAGTACAGATTACGACTACAAATACGAATACGCCAAAAAATGCTACGAAAATAAAAAGTACTACAAGGCTTATACCTTGCTTGAGGAGCTTGTTCCTATATATAAAGGAACAGATAAAGCCGAAGAGTCTCTTTATCTGATGGGGCAGTGTTATTTGGGTAGCAAAGACTATTCTACTGCGGCGCAAACATTCACCACCTATTACAACACCTATCCGAAGGGAGAATTTACAGAACTGTCCCGATTCTATTCCGCAAAAAGTTACTATCTCGATTCGCCGGATCCCCGGTTAGACCAAAGTCAAAACTACCGTGCAATTAACGAAGTGCAGATGTTTCTGGAATATTTTCCGCAAAGCGAAAAGACAAAAGAGGCACAGGATATCATGTTCGAATTGCAGGAAAAACTGGCTTATAAAGAGTTGTTGAATGCCCGTCTTTACTACAACCTGGGCGATTATATGGGGATAGACAACTATTTGTCGTGTACGATAGTTTCTCAAAACGCAATCAAGAGCTATCCGTTCTCAAAATACAAAGAAGATTTTGCATTTTTAATTCTGAAAGCCAAATACAATCAGGCCGTAAACAGTATTGAAGAAAAGAAAACAGGACGATTCAGAGATGTGGTAGATGAGTTCTACAGCTACAAAAATGAGTTTCCTGAAGGTAAATTTATGAAAGAGGCCGGCAAAATGCTGGAAGATGCACAACGAAACGTAAAAAATTAATTATTACAGAATATGGACTACAAAAAAACCAACGCACCGAGCAACACAATTACCCGCGACATGATGACAATGTCGGCTGATACTGGAAGTGTTTACGAAACTGTTCGTATTATCGGTAAAAGAGCGAATCAGATTTCGGTAGAAATGAAATCAGATTTGGAGAAAAAACTTCAGGAGTTTGCCTCTTTCAACGACAGTTTAGAAGAGGTGTTTGAGAACAGAGAGCAAATCGAAATTTCGCGCTATTACGAGAAATTGCCCAAGCCTGTACTTATTGCCACTCAGGAATACCTCGAGGGAAAAGTATATCACAAAAATCCGTTGAAGGATAAATTGTAATGATTTTTATCTCTGTTTTGCAATAGAACTATTGTGAGATATGCAGAAAATGAATAACCGTGAGGGGTATGTTGCGAGCTAAACAGGTCGATCATATCCCTCTCTTTTTGACTAAAAATTAGATCTATGATTCAAAGAATTCAATCGTTGTATTTGTTGGCGGTGACAGTGTTGATGGCTGTCCTTTGTTTTGTGCCTGTGGGCGAATTTGCTGCACCCGCAGGGCTATATAATATGACGCTCTCCGGCGTATATAAGGCCGGCGATGCAGGTGTGGCGTATAGCACTCTACCGTTGTTGTTGCTTGCTATTGTTGTCTCACTGGTTGCGTTAGTGACAATTTTTTTATTTAAAAACCGGAAGATGCAAATCAAACTAGCCTCGGGTAATCTGGCTTTGATGCTTTTATTTTATGTGGTGTCAATAGTTTATTATTTTATGATTAAGGATTCGCTGCAGGCTGTGTTTTCTCTTGTTCCATTTGTTACTTTTATTCCGTTTGCAGCTCTTGTATTGAATGTGTTTGCTATACGGGCTATACGTGCTGATGAAGAGTTGGTTCGTTCGTTGGATCGACTGAGGTAGGATTGATTATCGGCCATCTCTACGGGATGGCCGATACACCGCACTCCCGCGAAGCTGCGGCAACCTACGGCGAACAGAGGATTGCAATTAGCTACGCTGACCGTTGGTTCTCGCTGAAAGAACATCACCTTTCTACGGGTTCATATCCATAACGACGGAGTTTATATATCTTTCATTTTCGCCCAGTAAGGTAATAATTTCTCACTTATTAATCGCATAACATCTTCAAATTCGAGCTCTTTGTCTCTGTTAATTTTGTTTAGAAATGCTGTCCAACTTCTTTTCTTAAGAGCATTTGTCGCAAAGTCCGATGAAAACAGTGCATGATTTTCAGTATATGAGGTTTCCCGATTTGCAAAAGTTGCGTTTATTGCTTCTCCCAATGTGTCGTTATCAAATTCGTTATCAGTTAATAGCTTATATACATCATAAAAATCCTTCATTCGACTATTGGCTACCGATAATTCTATCATTGCCTGAAATTTTTCGGCTATTACGGTTTCTTTTGAATATGCCTGTATAATAGGAATTTGCATTTCGTCCAACAGGATCGGATATTCCAATTTCTGAACAGCTGGAATCACAATATCGCCAAAATCAACGTCAATTTGTATTCGTTGTCGAACGGTGTGAAAAGTTGCTTCAATAAAAAGTCTAACACCGTTATACTTGTCTTGTTGAGTTATCAATTCACCAACAACACGTTCTGGATTAAATGTCACTTCATCTTCTGATTCAATGGCACATATTTGTCTAAACACCACACAAAGTACTTCAATATCATTCGATATTTGTTTTCCCAATAAGTCAACATCTATTGTCGGGCGACTTTTTAGACCTTGTATGGCGTAAATAAATGCTCCACCTTTCAGAATTAATTGCTGAGAATAATCAGAAACCGAAAGCCTGTACAATAATCTTTCGTGCAAAAATCGGATAATGACAAGCTGAAAATCAATTCCTTCTTTTTTAGCTAAATTGAGCAACCTTGCTCTTATTGAAACTGCTCTGTTGCTCATAGCATCACATTTATATATTGGATCAACACTGTCGCAATGCGCATATTTTCTGCATATTTCATTAGTTTATCCAAATTACGGTCTTTTCTTTTCAGGTAATCTCTCAATACTTCGTTAGTTATGTCTATTCCCACTTTGTTTCGGTAGCGAATGGCATCGCACACCGATTTTTCAATGTCATAAATTGTAATTTCTTCTCCATTGTAGGTTGTTTTAATAATCCCTGTTTCATAAAATCTTTTCTCCCAATAATACAATTTAATAGGTGGATAATCCGGCAAAAGAACTTTGTTTTTTGCTGGTATGGCTATGTGAATTTCTGTTGGTGTTTGGGTAGATAGCTCATAAAACCTCCATGCAGAAAAAAGACAAATTACCGCTTGAGGTGCTATTTTGCATACTTCACCCCAACCGGCTTCTTCTGTAAGATCAACATGACGATACAAACCACGTTTTATCTGAACCACTTTTTCGTTTTCCAATAAAGTTTTCAGCTGATAGTAAAGAGATCTATTTCCACGGATAAGTTTTGATGTCAAGTACCCTTTGTTTTTCTCAAATATTTCATCTATTGTATTCATTGCTTATGATTTGCACAAAAATACGAAGAATAATTATTATTACCGTATTTTTGTGCAAATAAAATGGAGTACGTTACTACAACATCGCCCATCCCTACGGGATTCCGTCACACCACACACCCGATTCCATATTGTAACGACGTGGCTTTAGCCCGGCGATATGAACGAGACTGATGTGAGCCGGAGTGCCGTAGGTACGGGACAGACCTGTCTTTATTGTTTTCTCTCGCTACGCGATACTTTGCCAGCCGGAGGCCGGCTTTTAGCTTTGACATAGGCTGGAGCCGTATGCCAAACGGATACTGTGGCAATCTTCGGCGAACAAAGGCCGTATGACATACGGAAGCTGCGGCAACCTACGACGAACAAAGGCACTGTTTGCTCCGGAATTAGTGGCACTGTTTCACCGGAATACACAGCTAAACGACCGCGCTACGGTTTATCATAGGCTACGCTAAACAGAGCTGGTTTATTTTACGTAGCGACATGCAGTAACAATATTATTCTTCAACTTTTTTAGTGTATTTGTTTATTATCTCTTTCATTTCTGTTCTAAGCCGACCTGTTATCACACCAGGTTTAATAAATTTCTCAGTAGAATTAAAAAATGGAGGCATTAGGGTATTATTGATTTTTTTATAATGGGATTTTAGTATATCCCAGATTTGTTCATCCTTCGAGTGCAATACAGCTTCTAAATATTCCCAATCAGATACATGCATCACAACCAAAGGATGAATTATATGTGGAGTAAAATTATCATCTTTCAAGAGCTCATTAAATCTTAGGTACAGCAAATTTGGAAGTAAAGGGGTTTGAAATACCTTATCATTTACGATAATAACTGGATAAAACTCTAAACGTTTAATATGTTTTAATTTGGGATCAAAAGAATTTGCGTAGTTCAGGATATTATTTATTGAATTATATGTTTGATTTACTCCAAAATCTTTGAAAAATCGCTCCCTATTATTACGATATAAAGTATTTATATCTCCACCATATTTTTCATTATCATAAATTGAACTTGATTTAACCTGCCCTACAAGAATTTTTTTATTTTGCCTTATATAAATATCAGCTACTTCGATTTTTCCGTACGAAGTATCGATTCTTAAATCGTCAAATAAAAATGGTCTAGGATGCATAAGATGATGAAAACAACTTCCAACAATCTCTCTTATATATTCCTCAAAAAACAAGCCAAATATTGATCTATAATGCTTTATATTAAAAATACTCTTTCCTGATTCATTTTCTTGAAGCTTTAGATAATCAAACCAAAAATCATTTATAAAAAAATTATAACTCTTATTTGTCAGAAAGCTAATATCTAGAATAATATATCGATTGACTTTATCCTTGTAGAATGGAGTCTTTTTTACTGTTAATAGCCTAGAATACTCTTTGTTCATATATTGATTATTACTCAGGTAATCTAAAAACTCGTCTGATTCTCCTGAATTGTAAACAAATTCTGCAAAATATGGCTCTTGTCCGTTACCAATTGAAAGAGCAAGTAATTTATATATAAAATCATCCTTGTCAATATTTAGAATCTCATTGAAATACCTATTCAATTCATCCCCATAAACATCATTGTTGTACAAATACTCAATTAGCCTTATCCCTCTAAATTGGACATATAAAGGATTATCTTCAATCATCAACTCATTCAGGACAAGAGCAGATGAACTTATATTTTCTATCGACACCTCATGTGGTGAAGATTGATTTACCTTTAACACCTCTCTATTTACAGACATGAGATATTTAAATATCCCGTCCCATACTTCAACTTTTTTCATATCGAAATCATCTATTTCAAGAAGATTATCATTATTCAAGATTTCTTCTATCGCAAAAAGGTTGGCTGCTCGATTAAATATTAGAGGATAATCTTTTTCGCTTTTTATGTAGGAAGATACTATTCTAATGTAATTATTCTGTAAATATTTATCAATTGGGCAAAAGTGCTTTAACTCAACGATCTGTCTATTTAAAGAAAAATCATATTTCAATTGATTGTATGGCTTTAGCCGATAATTTAACCCCGCAATTTCGTATAATAATTGTTTTTTAGGTATATGCTTAATCAAACTAAGCCTATCTGCAGGCGGATCTGCGAAAAAGAAGTGCTTATATTCTAACAAAAGCTTAATACAGGGTATCATTTTACATCTACATTTATTATGATTTAGTTCGACACATCTTAACTGAGACATGAAACTGTAAGCACCTCCTTACTTAATAACTCATTAAATAGCTATTATTATATTCTCTATCAATAAGTTATTAGACCTTGATTGTTTTATGCATAAATTAATATTTCTATTCTATAATTAATTATCACTTTACAACATATCAATTAATATCATATATAAATCATCATATTATATATATGAGATTTACCACAAAGCGAATTATCCCTATCTATTTCTTAAAACATCCGGATCATTCTCCAATTCCTGAAGAAATGAAGCTATATTTTCAGCATTTACTTCAATCTCTCCCTTATCCAGCTTTTTACAAAACTCCATTGTTTCGCGTCCATTATAACCTAACTTGTGATAATCTGAAATAAGAAAAGTCCATTGAGATTCTTTATATCTAAGACGTGGCTCAATGCTCATTTCAGATAGATCAATTATTTTACCATTAATATTAGCATAACCATTTTCTCTTTCATTATTTGAAACAATTGTACCATCACTTAATATACCAACCAGATAATCCGTACCTCCTACATCTGATTGGATTGTAAATGGCTTCTGTTTTGCTGATTTGAAAAGGATAAATTCATTTTGCATTTCCCTATTAATACAAACCCACATTTCTAAAATGTTAACCTCCCAGTTCATTTTGGAAATAAGCCAATTGCCACCAGGTAATTGTTTAATTTGATTAATATATTCATCACCAGCAGCAGCATTTCGATACAAAATCTTAACCAAACAATTTATCTTACTTAACCCATCTATAATTCGATTCTGCAAATCTGAATTTGAAATTCTATGTATCCCATCACTATATGCCGGAATAGTCTTTCTTATTATATCATCAAATGAATTAAAAATTTTCACATAAGATAAAAAATTTGATTGATCAACATCTGCATCCATTAGCTTATCTGGTTTTACGTTATCCTTAAAACCAGATAAGAATACATCAATTTTCTCATATAATGTACTAACAAAACACTCAGGATTAAATTGTCGCAGAGAATCATCAAAAAGTTTATAAAGACCATCTCTGTCATCGAGCCTGATTGCAAGCTTATTAAGATTCAATAAGCCCAATGATTTATATTCTACCCCGGGCATCAATAATGGGATTACCGATTTTTCAGGCAATGTCACACAAGCTGCACCGACTTCATTGTGACACACTTCACTCTTTTTATAGTTTTCTGAAATAAACAACAAGACAAGAGATGATTTATGAATTTCAGCTCTTAAAACATCCGGAATATGCCCACCACATTCAATATCACTCCCACTTATACTTGAACAAAAAATTCTTTTAGAAGAAATGCCTAAGCCCAATTTAAGAATATTATCAACAAATGATGTGACTATTTCCTTATCTTGCGATGAGTGACTTATAAAAATTTTCCCTTTATCCATAATTATTTCAACTACTTAAACAAACTTACAATCAAACCAAACCACCCAAGAGAACTACCATTGTCATAAATATATCGCAATCTGCCATTTTCCTTTACCAAGGCGCGATTATTTTTAAAGGGGCCTGCGCTTTCAAAGGTAAACGGAATAATCTCATTCCCTTTTTTGTCAATATAACCCCAGTTTTTATTGATAGCGACAGCTGCTTTGCCTTCCGAAAATGATTGAACAGCAGAATAGCCAAATGGAATAACAATTTTACCGTTTGTATTGATAAAATACCACCGCGAATTATCATCACTTCTAACTGCAGCTAATCCTTCAGAAAATGGCAATCCATATCCTTTATAAATAATTTTACCCATTTTATCTTTATAGCATGACCAGCTATTATCAATCCATACATTATAGTAATTGTCCCATCTACCTAACAAATAAGAAACAAACATAGGCCCTTTTTCAAAAGGATCAACATTGATTAATTCACACTTATCTCTAAAGCAACCATTTTTATCTAAATACCCACCAACAACTTCTACATATCCATTTTCAAATTTTGAATACTTATAAAACTGATACTTACAATTCGGAAATGCATTTTCACCAGCTTTGTTAATAAAAATCCATTTGTTTTCAAACAACACACAAGCAAAACCTTCATGAAAACCACCAGATGAACCTATATCATTAAATTTCCTTGATATTACAACATTACCAGTGGTGTCAATAAATCCCCACTTATCTAGTTTATTGATAGCAGCCAATCCTTCGGAAAAATCCCTTGCGTCATAATAATTATACTTGTATTCCCAATGAATATACGAACCAAATATAAAAACGATCATAAATATAGATGCTAATACCGTTTTTTTTCTATTAACCCAAAACGACCAAATACCCTTAAACGGATTAAACTTAATAATACCGCGCTTTTTATTCTGATGTTTGGATTTTTCTTTCTCTCCAACAATTACAGTGTAATCATCTAAAGCAGGAATCTCTTTACCATCTATTATTTTGACACAAGCAGATACGTCCGCGATTCGCTTATTATTATCCACAATTAAACATTTAACTACCAGGTCTGCCCATCTTGAAGGCAAATGGGAAATAGTATCATTCAGCTCGCCTCCTGTGATTTTCTTATACAATTCAATACGCTCACCCTCATTGGCAGGAATGTGTGTATTAGAGGCAAAAGGTAATTTAGATGTAAACAACCAACTGACTATGACGCCAAAACTCCACAAATCGGTGTTTTTTCTAATTTCCAACCCACACAATTGCTCCGGCGAAGCAAATGTCAACGTACCGGCACCCGACAAAGAGTTGGTATAAGCGCTGCTATTAGCCCCATCAAGCTGTTTACTTATTCCAAAATCTGTAATTTTGGGAATTAATTCACCATTGCGTTTTACAATCAATATATTTTGAGGTTTTAAGTCACGGTGAATAATTCCCTGCTCATGAAGAAAGGATACTCCATTAAGAATTTGCCTCAAAAGAGCGTCTTTTTGTTCTAAAGTCAAAGGTGTAGTTTTTGCCACCTGCTCAAGATTACCCTCCTCATAATACTGCAAAACGCCAAAATCGTACTCTCCGGCAAAAGTCGAAAAAGAATAACACTCTTCGTAATAGGCAATATTCGGATGCGTTGGTAATTTACTGATTAAATCCACCTCTTTTTTTAGCCTTACCCCTGCCAATTGAGGCTTTACCTCAGACATTTTTACGGCAACATATCTGTCACGGTGAGTGTCATAAGCTTTAAAAACCTTTCCAAAACCACCTTCACCCAGACAATCTGTTGACGGGTTGTATTGATACCTTTTATGAAATTCTTCCTGAGTCATAGTTAATTCTTTGTTATGTATTTTTCTAAATTCAATCCGACTAAACTAATTGCAAAATTTAAATTAGCATCACCCATACCCGCAGTAGTAATACCAATCACTTCACCACTTAAATTAAAGAGAGGGCCTCCACTACTACCGTGCGTTATTTCACAGGTTGTTTGTATTACATTATCGTTTTCCCGTAAAGAAGAGATTATACCAGTAGATAATGTATGTACTAATCCTTCCGGATTACCAATAGCAAAGACAGTCTCTCCAACCCGGGGCAAATTTTCCGCAATTCTTAGGTAGTTAAATTTTTGCTTATTTGTGGCCACCTGAAACACAATGTAATCAAACTCTTCACTTTGCGTAATGATTGATTTAATCTTATATTCACCATTGATAGTTTCAATTTTCTCCAACC
>CAZHNZ010000023.1:0-41732 GCA_964534355.1 uncultured Parabacteroides sp. | reverse complement strand
TGTGGTCCCACTTGGGCTTGAACCAAGGACCCCCTGATTATGAGTCAGATGCTCTGACCAACTGAGCTATAGGACCTATTCGGACGGTTATCCCCGAAAGCGATGCAAATTTACAACTTATTTTCAGAAATGCAAAGCCGAAAGTCAAAAAAATGCGCTTCTATTTACCCGGCCCACCCTTCACGGTCTAGATTTCGGTAGTTTATGGCCTCCCCGACATGGTGAGAAAGCACTTTTTCGCTCTCTTCAAGGTCGGCAATGGTACGCGAAACTTTCAGAATGCGATCGTATGCCCGGGCAGAAAGATTGAGGCGGTTCATGGCATTTTTGAGCAATGCCATTCCGGCATCGTCGGGCATGGCGTGAGTATTGAGCTGCTTTGTACTCATCTGCGCATTGCAATAGACTCCTTCGGTGGTTTCGAATCGTTTTTCCTGCGTGGCACGCGCACGCACCACTCTTTCGCGTATCAGGTGGCTTGCCTCTGCTGGTCGGGAGTCAGAAATTTTCTCGAAAGGAACGGGCACAATCTCTATATGAATGTCAATACGGTCGAGCAATGGGCCCGAAATCTTATTGAGATACTTTTGCACCATACCCTGCCCACACACACAAGGTTTCTCCGGATGGTTGTAATACCCGCAGGGACAAGGATTCATTGAAGCCACCAGCATCACACTTGCCGGATACTCTACGGCAAAACGAGCACGCGAAATGGTTATTTTGCGGTCCTCCAGCGGCTGACGCATTACTTCAAGCACCTGACGGTTAAACTCAGGCAATTCATCGAGGAACAGCACACCGTTGTGCGCCAGCGATATCTCACCCGGTTGTGGGAAAGATCCCCCACCAACCAATGCTGCAGAAGAAATAGTGTGATGTGGCGAACGAAAAGGCCGCTTAGAAAGTAACGACATATTCTTAGCCATTTTTCCGGCTACGGAGTGTATTTTAGTAGTCTCAAGAGCTTCGTGTAATGACAAGGGCGGAAGAATCGATGGAAATCGCTTGGCCATCATTGATTTTCCGGCACCGGGTGGGCCTACCATTATCAGATTGTGACCTCCGGCAGCCGCCACTTCCAGCGCACGTTTCACATTCTCCTGACCTTTTACATCTTCGAAATCTAGCTCAAATCCGGTTTGATTAGCATAAAATTCAGCACGTGTATCTACCACAGTTGCCTCCAACTCTCGCTCTCCATTGAAAAACTCAATAACTTCCCGGATATTTTCTACGCCGAAAACTTTTAGATTATTGACTACAGCCGCCTCTCTTGCATTCTGTTTTGGGACAATCAAACCTTCAAATTTATCTTCTCTGGCTTTAATAGCAATAGGTAAAGCTCCTTTAACAGGCTGCAAAGTACCATCAAGCGATAATTCACCCATCATCATATACTTTTCGAGCAAATCTGTATTTACAGTTCCGTTAGCGGCCAAAATACCAATGGCAATAGGTAAATCGTATGAAGAACCCTCTTTTCGGATATCAGCAGGCGCCATATTAACTACCACCTGCTGCGAGGGGAAACGATAGCCATTGTAGCGAACTGCAGAAACAATACGTTCATGACTCTCTTTAACAGCATTATCGGGCAGTCCGACCAGAAAAAATTTTATTCCCTGCGAACAGTTAACTTCTATAGTAACCACCAAAGCATTGACACCCTGCACGGCAGCAGCATACGTTTTTACCAACATAAGATCTGATAATTTTTCAAATACTCAATAATGGCAACAAACTTATACAATATAAATCAGATTCTAATCTAAAAAAGAGAAAAAATTAACCCTTATTCGAAAATCAATGAAAAAATCTGAGATTCATCAAAAATCTCATTCGCCACATCCCACAATATGCCGACTGATAAACTATCCAACCTACGATAAACATCATCGAGGCTCTCGAAACGGTTGTAATGCAAATATGATTTCCCCAAAGCCAAAAACAGACTTTCTCTGTTATCTACAGAAACACCAATCTGGCCTACCAACTGTTTTTTAGCAGCCGCAAATTGCTGAGATGTAAGAGCATTATTACGCAACTTCACTATTTCCTTTTGAATCAACGATATACATTTATCACGATTTTTTGGGTCAGAGCCAAAATAGATAGCGATCAGACCGGTATCAGTGTAAGACGTTAGTGTCGATTCCACAGAATAGACATAACCATGACGTTCCCGCAAAATAAGATTAAGGCGACTATTCATTCCGGGGCCACCCAGAATATTATTGAGCAAATAGAGAGCCAACCTCTTATCATGATGCAAATCGTATCCGCGGGCACCGATAATAACATGAGATTGATGGGTATCGTGGTTTTCCAGAAATTGACTACCACTGACAAGAGAAGGACACACCCTTTTACAGCTACACGTAAAATCAGGAACATGACCGGCGTACTTATTCACCCATTTAACAATCCTTTGAAAATTGGTTCGCCCCATTGAAAAGAAGACCATATTTGAGGGCGAATAAAACCTGCTGACAAAAGACAATCCATTATCTGTAGTAAATCCGGTGAGAGACTCCTCTGTACCAAGAATATTATGGCCCAGTTCGTGTCCGGCAAAAAGACGGTTTTCAAACTCATCGTAAATAAGCTCAGACGGATTATCCTTGTACGAATTAATCTCATCCAGAATAACATCCACCTCTTTTTCTATTTCTGTTGCAGGAAAGCGGGAAGAAAAAACCAAATCGCACAACAACTCGGTTGCACGTTCAAAATGACTTTCTAAAAACATAGAATAAACAAATGTCTCTTCTTTGGAGGTGTAAGCATTCAGCTCACCACCCACAGTCTCCATACGGTTTAGAATATGCCACGAATTTCTTTTATTAGTACCCTTAAACAAAAGATGCTCCACAAAGTGAGCCATACCAAATTCAGTCACCAATTCGTCTCGTGCACCCACATTTACAGCAAAGCCACAATAAGCCACGGGCGAATCGGAAGGAAGATGAACAATCCTCAATCCATTATCTAATAAATGCTCCTGATACAGTTTTTGCATAACACAATATAATAGTAAAATGCAAAGGTACGCAAAATGCAACAAAGATAAGAATTGGGTTTCAACATTCAAAAAATGATCGTATTTATCGATATATCTATATTTTTATCGGTTTTAACGGTATAAATAAGGACCGAAAACCAATAAAAACACAGGAAAAGCCGAAACAATGTCGACGAAAATTAATATATATCTTTAGTCGAAATAGTGATGATTAAAATAATCGCAGAAGAACATACTTCACCCGGGCCACATAATAAATGCAGCAAAAACATCAATCAATATTCCAAATGAATGTGATTAAACCAGACTCCGCCAGCTGTCACGAACAGCCTGGAGGGCGCGCTCGTACCATGGCAAGGGGACAGGATGGTAATAGGTAGTACGAATTGTATAAATCGTGATACGTTTAGTCACAATATGTCGGGATACACCTTTAGATTTATTTTTTGACGTATTTACCGTTACTTTATGACGAACCGAATTTGATTTGACAGGTGTACTATATGTTGCTTTATGACGAACAACCGCACGTTTTTTGATGGATTTAACGCGTTTTACAGCCTTCATTTTCTTAATTGCAGAAGTTGAATCAATCACTACACCCTTAGACACACTGTCTTTACTGATGGTATCAACAGGCGACACTACAACAGGCATTGTATCCACAACAGTGGCAACAATCGTATCTTTTTTCAACAAAGCTGAAGAATCAGACAGAGAGGGAGCAACCGAATCAATTTTAACCGTATCTAACGGCGATGCCATTGTAACATCAGGAACTTCATTATTGACCTTCACTCTACGCGCAGCCAAAGGGATAGAGAAGCCAACCTGAAAATTAGTATAAGATACATTGACTGGAATATATTGAGGTGTTACCTTGGTGAAAACATAATCGGAAGCTACAAACATATTAAGAAACCAGGCCGGTGTCCAGCTGACAGCAGCACCCATTGTCTTAAATCCATTGTTTGCAAAAGAGTACGAAACAGATGTATTCAATACACGCCATGGCTTGTAGTTAGCAGACAAAGTAAGATCAGAATATGCATACTGACCAAACCGGCTCGAAGATAATAATCCGAAACTTAGTTTATCACGGAAAAGTGAATACTCCGCACCCGCATACAAATTAGAAGGAAGAATAGTGGTAAAAGAAGACTGAGGAAGAATAGTCGCATCTGGCTCAGGAATATCATTAAATTGATTATCCATATTTTCGGCAACATCGAAAAATGTTTGATTGTAAACAACAGACGCTTTTGTCGAATATTTTTTACTCCAGTTAATTGCCCCTAAATCGATTAAACCGGCAGAAATGGTAAAATCTCGAATCACATTATAGCTAACACCCAGATCAATAGCTGCGCCATTACCGGCAGGCACCAAATCAAAATTATTCAGCTTATCATCAAATATATTTTTATCGAATGTAGAGCCTGGAGTACCCTGATATGCAGAAAGAGAAGTGCGAGCAATAGCATCGGCATCTACAGCCCATTTATCTCCATTAAGAGTAAGATCAAACTTATTAAACTTAAGATCAGCATAATTTAATCCACGTAAATATTTTAGTTTTAGACCAACTGTCAATTTATCATTTAATGGTTTTGATGCACCCAAAGCAATTTCTGCATATGAAAACTGAGACAAAGATGCATCTTTCATCGAATAAGATCCCTTTTTATCGGAGGTATATCCATTCACAGCAAAGTCTAATAAATCTGTTGGCATTATAAAGTTGCCTTTTTGCTTCAACGAAACATTTAAAGAGAAAAAGTAATCTTTTACATAAAACCCCAGTCCAAAAGGATGAACGCCTAATTCAAAAGACATTTTATTCATTGAACCTAAATCCTTAAGCAAATTACGGCCTACTGTCGGATCATTCAATGCCCAGTTTGGATTTCCGGATGGATCAATATATATTAATTTATTCAGAGACATCTTACCCATATTCAAATCAAACATAGAATTTCCGACCCCAATATTTATATAACCACGCTCTGGTCGCAATGCAGGATTTAGCTCACTTCTGTAGAATGAGTTATTCATGAAATACGAGGTACGTGTTGATTGAGCCATAAGAAGTGATGAAAAAACCATCAGCATCAGCACAGAAAAAAATCTACTCTTATTCATTTGAGTTGAATTATTAGTTTCTTAAAAATCCCGGAATATAGAAACAAGGAATCATAAAAGATCAACTTGTTCGATAAATACGGTTATATTTATGATTGACTAACGGACAGAAATACCACCCTTTTTAATCAATCTTATATTCTTTAGTTGGAAAAAATCGCTATTTCTAATGGGCACACCCTTGAGATTAGAATCAGAGGTTACAGAAGCTACGACCTTAACATGAGCCGGACTATCCATATACTTCATCTGGTCGGCAGTAAGCGTAACCCTAAAATTGGTTTCAGAACGCCCATTTGCACCTGAAATCTGAATAAGTTGCGGAATTACAACAGGAGCTTCAGATGGATTACTGGACAAAATAATCAATTGCACAGTCCAGTTGAGTGGTATTGTAGTGAGTAATGTGGCCGTTATATCGGCAGAGCCCGAACTGAAAAAAGTCTCTTTCACCCGATCGTCATTCAACACATCTATCAAAGTATCAGAATATGAAAGTTTAAAGTCCTCGTCAAAGGATACTGGCATTTCCAGATTATATTTCACCATTGCTTTCGAGCGGGCAGACATAAAATGGGGTGCAGAAACTGTTCCTGTATTTTCCGTAACAGAACAATCGAGTTCAGAGGAAATCAAAGTCGGTCTTTGGTTGATAAGACCACGCATATCGAACTCTTTCCAGGTAAAACCATCCGGCACATTAAGAGAAGCCACATTATTACTGAACATAAATTTATTATCCACGAAAACCGAAGTATCAGCCGAAACTACCAAATTACCCAAATCAATTGGTGAATAAGTCGCTAAATCACTTTTGACACGAAGTAAAACATGCAATGGAATCCCGGCATCTGATCTACTGGTTACAAACAGACGAGGATGATACAACCGGAAGCGATCTAAATTAGGATCAAAATTTTTGTACAGATTCTTTAAATCAATACTTAACCCTTTCACAGTAGATGAATAACTAACCTGCCCACGCACAAAATCTCCATACATATTTTCGGAGCTCATATTACAACTATAACTTGGAACCGGATTAGAATATCTGACAACTGAACCGGCACTCATATACAAATCAGTCTCATATTTAAAAACAGGATCAATAGAGGACGTACGTTCATAACTAATCACACTAAAACTACGCATTAATGGCATATTCTTCACCTGTATATCTTTAATTTCATATACATATTCCCCATTTATCAACTGTATCGAACCAACATCAGGTACAAGTGTAACCCCGTTTGGAATTTTAAGCCGTACTGTTAACGTAACATTCCCTGACACGACATGCACATCTTTAGTACTGAAAATCAAATTCATACGTGAGCATCCTGCCCCCTGACGAAAGCGAATATAATCAAGTCGCTTGAGTGTATTTCCAATGCGAATATGATATTGAATAGAATCCGTTAAAAACGCATGTTCATCATTATTCAGAACTATATCTGTATTAATCAGCTTATCTGAAGCAAAAATTCTTGTACTCGAATTTTCAATAATATCATCGATCTTTTTATCCTGAGACATATTAAGTAGAATACTATCAGAATAATTTACAAAATACATACCATCCCTAACCTGTAGAAAATCAAAATGTTGATCATCAATCATCTCTCTCGCCGTAACTGAATCACTATATCCAATGGGTAAAATCATCGAATCAGACGCAATAATTATATTATCCGGCAACTTGGATAGATCATAATTATCATCTACACAAGACGAGAGCAAGAACATACTTGCACATGTGATAAAAAATAATTTACAGTAGGTCTTCATAATAAAAATATCTATTTCGTACTAAAATTACAATCCAAATGTCTTAAGAATGCTGCTTTATTGTATATTTGTAATAAAAAATTCGTTTGAAGAATGACAACAACACAATAAAAACCAACACACAATAAAAACAACTTAAAACAAAACCGCCTTGAAATACCATCAAATAACTTAATGAAAGATCTGATCATATTATTGGCTAAGCTTCACAAATATAAATTTAGATTGAATAAAACAAGTGTATGAAAAGTTTTTTTTATTGATAAAAGTAAAATAATCACAGAATAATATCGTCAGAATGATAATATATTGTACACATTCATATTATTGAGGAATATGACAGCTTGAATAAACAACAATTAAAATGGTGTTTTTGAATAAATACAGAATAAATAATCACATTAAACAAAACCCTATTTAAACACTATAACAACATGTAAATTAATCCGGATAAAAGCAGATTCTCAGTCTAAGAAGACATGATATTAAGAAAAAACAGACAAACAAAACTGAGCAAATCAAAACAAATATTAAATAGCGGACATATTTAAAAGAATAAATATAATACTATATGCTTATTGTCATTTCACCAGCAAAAAATCTTGACTTCAAAACCAGGATAGAGGCAGAGATATTCTCTTTACCAAAATTTATCAAATATTCATCCGAATTAATCGATAGATTAAAAGAAATACCAGCGTCTGAGCTTTCTCGACTGTTTCAAATAAACAGTAAAATCTCTGATCTCAATTTTGACAGGTTCAAAATCTGGCAAGAGAATCACAACAGAGAAAATTCAAGACAAGCAATCCTCGCTTTTAACGGAGAAGTCTACAACGGACTGCAAGCAAAAAAGCTGTCGAAAGATGATCTGATTTTTGCTCAAAAACAGGTAAGAATATTATCCGGATTATATGGCGTACTGAGACCGCTTGATCTGATACAGCCGTACCGGCTCGAAATGGGCATTCCGCTCGATATGAATGAGTCGAAAAATCTGTATGAGTTCTGGGGGAATATGATACGGAAAGAAATCGCTAAAAGCTCGTCAAAATCGGAAGGAAAAAGGGTTATTATCAATCTGGCATCACAGGAATACATAAAAGCAATACAAAGAAAAACGATAGGTGAACAAATAATTGACATTGAATTTCTTGAAATGAGAAATGGAAAGTTCAAACCAATAACAGTGTATATGAAAAAAGCCAGAGGCATGATGACCCGATATGCGGTGGTGAACAGAATAGCAGATCCGGAAGAATTGAAAAACTTTGGTGAAGGGGGATATGGTTTTGCGGAAGATCTGTCTGACGAAAACAAGTGGGTTTTTGTTCGGTAGGGATGGAAACAGCCACAAAGTGGTAATCTACTAAACACGCAAGGGATATGGCGGGTACCCCGCAGCCGGCTACTGACGGCTGAAGACCAGACGAAGAGTATACCGGCGAATGTCTGGTACGAGACATACATAGTCTGAACAAGCGGATACCAGACGCGAAGTATAACGAAGGGATACGCCCTCGTATTATTGAAAATAGATTGATTTAGCGGCTCCCTGATCGAGATAGAAATAACAATCAGCACATTTTGCTTTGATGATAGAGGCAGGAAGCATGGATGCACCGGGAAGATCATCGACAACCTTGTGAACGATTTCAGATTTGGAGTCGCCTGTAACAAAAAACACGACGTGCGCCGCATTTGCAATGACGGGACCGGTAATGGTGATGCGTTCGTTACCAGTTTTCGGATGCCTGGCTACTGCGCAGAGGTCATGCGAATCGATAAGTGCGAGATTATCAGGGAATATTGAAGCAGTATGTCCGTCTTCGCCGAGACCTAACAGCACAAGATCGAAATAGGGTTTGCCGTTTTTGATGGGGACAGACTCTATCAGGCGACGACTGTATCTATTCACCTCGAAATCGGTATCTATTTCGCCAAACACACGCTGAACATTTTTAGAAGGAACAGGGATGTGGTCAAAGAGAATTTTTTTAGCCATGCCGTAATTGCTGTCGGGATGACGCGGATCTACGCAACGCTCATCCACCCAATAGAAAAACATTCTGTTCCAATTGAAGCGGGTACGGTAAAACTCGCTCCACACCTGAAAAAGCATTGCCGGAGTTGAACCACCTGAAAGAGCAATGTAGAAATTGCGTGACGCATCCTCATTCATCCATTCGAGAATCTGTGCAGAAAGCCGCTGGGCCACGTCGATAGAATTGCTGAATACCCTTTTTTTCATACCCTTTTCGATTTAATAGTAGAACACTTATTTTGTATTTTACAGCTCACAGTAGAGATCGCTGTTTGTGAGATTCTTACACGGATTGGTCCAGAATGTATCCGGAATAAGATCATTTGCCTCTTTGGGTCCCCAACTACCGGCCGGATATCCGTGAAGCGGAAATGCGGAATCGGACTGCCAGAGCCTGAGCACAGGATCGAAGAAACGCCAACTGCTCTGCACTGCATCGGTGCGGGTAAAGAGGGTGGAATCGCCCTGCATTGCGTCGAGGATAAGGCGCGAATAGGCATCAGTGAGGGTGAAGAAAGGCAGATTCTCGTACTTGAAATCCATGCCGGCCTGACGCACTCCAAAACCGGAGCCCGGCACCTTGACACCGAAACGCAACTGCACACCCTCGTCGGGCTGAATGCGGATAATCATCTTGGTGCAGGAATTGCATCCACAACCCATGCAATCGAACAGGCTGTTTTTGAGTTTCCGGAAATGGATAACTATTTCGGATACCTTAGTAGGCAACTGCTTACCGGTGCGAATATAAAAGGGAATATCCTGCCATCTTTCGTTGTCAATAAAAAGTTTCATTGCCAAAAAGGTTTCGGTACGAGAGTCGGGACTCACACCCACCTCTTCGCGATAACCCTTGATATGGCCTTTGGATGTATCGGCTCCAATGTACTGACCGCGAACTACATTGGCACGAATATCGTCGTCGGTCATCGGGCGAAGCGACTGGTACAGGCGCGCCACCTCATCGCGAAAACTATCTGCATTGAAGACAGCAGGTGGCTCCATGGCTGTAAGCGCAACCAACTGAATGAGGTGATTTTGAACCATATCGCGCAATGCGCCTGCATTTTCGTAATAGCCGCCCCTACCCTCGAGACTCAGATTTTCGACAGCGGTAATCTCAACATGATCGATAAACTCTTTGTTCCAAAGTGGTTCGAAAATAGCATTTGCGAAGCGAAGAACAAGAATATTCTGCGCAGTCTCCTTACCTAGATAGTGATCTATGCGGTAAATCTGACTCTCCTGAAAAACAGTGGCAAGCAATGCCTGCAACGACTGAGCCGATTCGAGATCGTATCCGAAAGGCTTTTCGATAATGATACGACGAAAACCGGTATCGGGCCGCTCCTCGTGCAAATCATGCGCTTTGAGGTGCAACGGAATAACACTATATAAAGATGGTGGCGTAGCCAGGAAATAGAGATAGTTATCGTCAATCTGCAAAGATTCAGCGAGTTGCGGAAGCCTCAGCTTCAAAGCTAAATAACTATCGACATTGGATGTATCGACAGGTTGATAATAGACAGAACCGAGGAATTCGGTGAACTTCTCACTCTTTTCGGCAGCATTGCGGTGATACTTCTGAAAATCGGCAGCCATTTTTTGGCGAAAGGCTTCATCGGAATAATCGGTGCGTGAAACGCCAAGTATAGCAAACCGCGCGGGCAGATGCCCCCTTTCGTAAAGTTCGAAAAGCGAAGGTATCAGCTTGCGGCCGGTAAGATCGCCCGACGCACCAAAGATAACAAGTATTTGATTCTGAACGGATTTGTTCATAGAGAGAAACGATTAAGAAAATTATAATTTATAATTACCCGAATGAGTATCTCCACCCTTACCGGTCCAGTTTTCGTGAAAAAACTGACCACGTGGCGCGTCAACGCGTTCGAAAGTATGCGCGCCAAAGTAGTCGCGCTGAGCCTGCAACATATTGGCAGGCAGATTTTCGGAAATCAGACTGTGAAAATAGTTGAGCGCCGAAGAGAGAGCAGGAACAGAGACACCGCTGAGTGTAGCCTGTGCCACCACTCTGCGCCAACCGGGCAGGGCAGCCTCTATTTCTGATTTGAAATAGTCGTCGAGCAGCAGATTCTGCAAATCGGGATTTTTCTCATAAGCCTCACTGATTTTTTGAAGGAAAGATGAACGGATAATACATCCACCCCGCCAAAGTCGTGCGATACCGGCATAGTTGAGAGACCATCCTGAGTCGTTGGCCACCTGCCGCATGAGCCGGAAGCCCTGTGCGTATGAAACTATTTTGGCTGCGTATAGCGCATCGCGAATATCGTTTGTAAACGACTCATCGCCCACAGCAGAAGGCTCCACAGAATGGCCATAACTACGCGCCGCCTGCACCCTTTCCTCTTTAAGAGAGGATAGCGCCCGCTCGTAAACGGCAGAAGCAATCAGATTGAGAGAAATACCCGCATCTAACGAAGAAATCACCGACCATTTACCGGTACCTTTCTGCCCTGCGACATCCAAAACTGAGTCCAATAGAAAAGAGCCATCGGCCTGCTTATGATTAAGTATTTCGGCTGAAATTTCGATCAGATAGCTAAGCAATTTACCTTTGTTCCATTCGCCGAAAATAGCAGACATTTCGTCGTTTGATTTTCCCTGAAGCAACTTCATCAGAAAATATGCCTCGCTGATGAGCTGCATATCTCCGTACTCAATACCGTTGTGCACCATTTTTACAAAATGACCGGCACCATCCTCTCCTACCCAATCGCAACAGGGTACATCGCCATCGACCTTAGCCGATATAGCCTGAAAAAGAGGCTTCACCTCGGGCCAGGCCGAAGCAGAGCCGCCCGGCATGATGGAAGGCCCGTTGAGCGCACCCTCTTCGCCACCCGAAACACCTGCACCAATAAAGCGGAAGCCTTTTGTTTCGAGCTCACGGGTACGGCGTGTTGAGTCGGGGAAATGAGAATTTCCACCATCGATAAGAATATCGCCGGGAGAAAGATGCGGCAAAAGCTGAGCAATCAGCTCGTCGACAGCAGAACCGGCACGCACCATCATAAATATTTTGCGCGGAGCTTGTATGGAGGCCACAAAACCGGCAATATTATCGGAACCGATAAATCGTTTTCCGGCACCCCGACCGTTAATAAATCGTTCCACAACTCCCTCTTCCACACCAGGCACTGTGCGGTTGTACACGGCAACAATATTGCCTTTACTTTCAAAATTGAGGGCTAAATTCTCACCCATTACGGCCAAACCGATTAATCCGATATTTGCTAATTCCATAAATAAATTTGTTCTAATTATCCAATCAACCACACCCCTTGGTTACAAATGGGATGGGTATCTATGAAAACATATTAAAATGAGGTTTTGTTTCAGTATGTTTTAAATAATATTTATATTTGAAAGCCTCTTCCCTACTCCATTTGAATAAAAATAACGTGTCGTTTAAAATTATAACAAACTACAACCCTTTTTGGCTTATAGCTATCTCATTTATTTCCAATAATTAACACTAGAAATAAGATTAAAAAATCCGGCATTCAGCCATTAGTTAAAGAGCAGGGCAAAACGAACAATCAATTGTTAATATTCGTTTCTATAAAATAATTATCCTGACCGAAAACCTAAACCATACAGCGATGAAAAACAAGAGGATAACCACTGCATCGGGCAGACCTGTGCAGGACAACGAAAACAGCCTGACCGTAGGGCCACGCGGCCCCATTTTGCTACAAGACCATTTTCTGCAAGAGAAGCTGGCTCACTTCAACAGAGAACGAATACCGGAAAGAGTGGTGCATGCCAAAGGATCGGGCGCATACGGGGAGTTTGTGGTGAATAACGACATCACACGCTATACCCGGGCAAAGCTTTTTTCGCAGGTGGGCAACTGCTGTCGGGTGATGGTACGGTTTTCGACCGTTACAGGCGAAAGAGGCACACCCGACACCGACCGCGACCCGCGTGGATTTGCCATAAAGTTTTACACAGAAGAGGGAAACTGGGATTTGGTGGGTAACAACACGCCCGTGTTTTTCATAAAAGACCCGATGAAGTTCCCCGACTTTATACACAGCCAGAAGCGTGATCCGCAAACCAACCTGAGAAGCGCGACCACGATGTGGGATTTTTTCAGTCTGAACCCCGAGTCGCTGCATCAGGTAATTATCCTTTTCAGCGAAAGAGGCACACCGTATAGCTACCGGCATATGCACGGATTTGGCTGCCACACATTTTCGATGATAAATGAACAACAGGAGAGAACGTGGGTGAAGTTTCACCTGAAAACGATGCAGGGTGTGAAGAACTTTACGGCACAGGAGGCTGAATTTATGAAAGGACGGGACCCCGACTGGGCACAACGCGACCTGGTAACTGCTCTTCGCACAGGCGATTATCCGAAATGGAAGATGCAGATACAGGTGATGAGCGATTTTCAGTGCAGCTCGTTCCGGTGGAACCCCTTTGACCCGACCAAGATATGGCCCAAAAGAGACTTTCCGCTGATGGATGTGGGAACGCTGACTCTGAAAGAGCTACCCGAAAACTACTTTGCCGAGGTGGAACAGGCTGCCTTCTCGCCTTCGAATGTGGTGGATGGGATATCGTTTTCGCCCGACAGACTGCTACAGGGACGCATATTGGCATACCCCGATGCGCAACGCCACAGACTGGGTGCAAACTACGAACAGATACCGGTGAACCGCCCCGTTTGCCCTGTACACAATCACGAACGCGATGGTGCGATGAGTGTAACAGGTAATGGTGGCGCAGTGCCGAACTATTCGCCCAACAGCTTCAACGGACATGCGGGCGAAAAGCATACGAAAGAGCCGGCCCTGCTGCTCGACTCGAACCAAATGGACACCTTCAACCGCAACGAAAACGATACGGACCACTACTCGCAGCCCCGCTGGCTCTACCACACAGTGATGACACCGAGGGAACAAACCTCGCTGATAAACAATCTGATAGAGTCGATGCGAAACATCGGAAGCAGTAAACGGGAAGAGATAATTGTAAGACAACTCAACCATTTCTACCTGATAGACAATGAAATGGCCATGCGCATAGCCGAAGGGCTATCGCTGCGCTTTGTGCCTTCTTAACTATTTGAGCGAAAAAAAATGACTAACTTTGCAGCCTCAACCATAGAGGATTGCAAGATGAAAATAACCGATTTTGAAATAATGGCGCCGGCCGGCTCGTACGAGTCGCTGGCTGCCGCCATACAAGGGGGTGCCGATTCTGTTTATTTTGGCATAGAGGGACTAAACATGCGCTCGAAGTCGTCGAATAACTTCACGATAAGCGACCTGCACGAGATAGCGAAGATTTGCCGGGAAAATAACATCAAGAGCTACCTGACCGTGAACACGGTAATCTACGACAACGACCTGACGCTGATGCGGCGAATAATTGACGCGGCCAAAGAGGCTGCGCTTTCGGCTGTGATTATCAGCGATGTATCGGCACTAATGTATGCCCGGTCGGTAGGCGTGGAGGTGCATTTATCGACACAGCTGAATATATCGAATGTGGAAGCTTTGGAGTTTTACGCCCAATTTGCCGATGTGGTGGTGCTGGCGCGTGAACTTAATATGGATCAGGTGGCCCACATCTATCAGCAGATACTGGCCAAACAGATAAAAGGGCCATCGGGTGAGCTGGTACGCATTGAGATGTTTTCGCACGGGGCGCTTTGTATGGCCGTTTCGGGCAAATGCTACCTGAGCCTGCACGAGTTGAACAGTTCGGCCAACCGGGGTGCATGCACGCAGATTTGCCGACGCAGTTATACGGTGAAGGACAAAGAGACGGATATGGAACTGGAGGTGGATAACCAATACATCATGTCGCCCAAAGACCTGAAGACGATACACTTTATGGACACGATGATAGCTGCCGGCGTGCGGGTATTCAAGATAGAGGGACGCGCCCGCGGACCCGAGTATGTGCGTACGGTGACCGAGTGCTACAAAGAGGCAATTGCTGCCTGTGTGGATGGGAGCTACGGACAGGAGTTGGTGAATGGCTGGGATGAACGGCTGAAAACGGTGTTTAACCGTGGATTTTGGGATGGCTACTACCTGGGACAAAGGCTGGGTGAGTGGACGGGCAACTATGGCTCGGCAGCCACCAAACGAAAGGTGTATATAGGTAAAGGAATGAAATATTTTGCCCATATCGGTGTGGCCGAGTTTCTGATGGAAACGCAAAGTCTGAAAGTAGGCGATGAGATACTGATAACGGGGCCGACCACGGGTGCGGTGAGTCAGATAGTAGAAGAGATACGTGTAAACCTGAAACCGGTGGAAGAGACGGTGAAGGGTGAACGTTTTTCGATAAAGACGACGGAAAAAATCAGGCCGTCGGATAAGCTGTTTAAGGTGGTGGACGCGAAGGGGTAACCCGCGTAGAGGTATGCGACGATATGTGTGGTAACCTCGCGTGAGGGATGGTAGCGGATACCCCGCAGCCGGCTGCTAACGGTGTGTTTACCGCAGCAAAGATGAACCGGCGAGGAGTATGAGCGGACAGCCCGGCCCCCTGAGGGGACACGCCCAAAAGAAAAAAATCTATTTCAGTTTTTGTAATGTAAGGTATTCGTTGGCTCTGTCGATGGCGATATTGATGGCCGGACAGATGTTTTCGGGGCCAATGAGTGTGGCGACTTCGGATTTTTCGAGGACGGCACGGACGCGCTCGTTTACGCCGGAAAGAATGACGTGTATGCGCTCTTTCTGCGAGTTTTTGATGAAAATCTCGAGATTGTGTAGCCCGGTAGAGTCGATAAATGGTACGCGACGCATCCGGATGACGCGGACTCGGGGTTTGTCGCCGATTATTTTCATCTGCTCGTCGAACTTATTGGCTACGCCGAAGAAGAACGGGCCGTCGATTTCGTACACCTCAACGCCTTTGGGAATGGCGATGTTTTGAATATCGAGCGAGACATCGTGGCCGGCTGAGGCATCTATTTCGCCGGTGAGTACAGAGATTGAACTGGACTCTGAGATACGACGGATAAAGAGTATGGCGGCGAGTAGCAGACCGATTTCGATGGCGATGGTAAGATCGAATACAACCGTGAGAATGAAGGTGGTGATGAGTACCGCAACATCTGTTTTAGGCGTTTTGAGCAGCGAACGAAAGGTGCGCCACTCGCTCATGTTGTAGGAGACGACGACCAAAATACCGGCGAGACAGGCCATGGGAATGTGTTTGGACATATCGCCCAAAAAGAGCAGAATAAGCAAAAGTACTACGGCGTGAATGATACCTGAGAGGGGTGTTTTTCCGCCGTTGTTTATATTGGTCATGGTGCGTGCAATGGCACCTGTGGCGGGAATTCCGCCGAAGAAGGGCACGATGACGTTGGCAATACCCTGTCCGATGAGCTCGGTGTTTGAGTCGTGCTTGTCGCCGGTGACGCCGTCGGCTACGGTAGCCGAAAGCAACGATTCGATGGAACCGAGTATGGCAATGGTAAAGGCGGCCGACATGAGCAGGCTGATTTTGTCGAAGGTGATGCCAATCTGGTGCAACTGTGGCAGCTGTGCATTGATGCTGAAACGGTCGCCAATGGTTTCGATCGAGGTAATATCGGCATACTCGCGAAGGAATACCACGGCGATGGTCATGACAATAATCGCAACGAGTGAGCCGGGAATTTTTGGCGATAATTTGGGTGTATATACAATAATAAGGATAGTGAAGACGGCTACGCCGAATGACCAAATATCGAAAGATTGCATGTTTTGAGAATAGACAATCCATTTTTCGATAAAAGAGGCAGGCATTTTAGCAATATCGAGGCCGAAGAGGTCTTTGATTTGTGTAGTAAAAATGGTGAGCGCGATACCTGACGTGAAGCCTACAATGATAGGAAAAGGAATGAACCGGATAATGGTACCAATTTTGAATAGCCCCATCAGTATAAGCAATATGCCGGCCATAAATGTAGCGATGGCGAGACCTTCTATGCCAAACTGCTGAACAATACCATAGACTATAACGATAAATGCCCCGGTGGGACCACTAATCTGCACCTTGCTGCCACCAAGTGCCGAAACAAGAAAACCGGCGAGGATGGCTGTGATGATTCCTTTTTCGGGTGAAACACCCGACGCGATACCAAAGGCAATGGCCAAAGGCAGTGCAACAATACCTACAATAATACCTGACATCAGGTCTTTGAGAAAGAGCTCTTTGTTGTAATTCTTTAAACAGTCGATGAGTACCGGCCGAAATGCGATTTCTTTTAGTCTGTTCATAGCTTTGAAAAAATTTTGCACAAAATTACACTTTTATCCGGCAAAGCGGTCTGAAAAAAGGTCTTTTTTTCAGAGACACCTAAGCATTAGCATTCAAGAAACAAAACAAATAAACTATTAATCAAACAGTTATATCCTGAAAATTTGTTTTAACCCGGAATAATCTCATTCTCTATAAATCTTAACAATCAAACACTCTATTTGAAACATATGCAGCACTCAGTGAAATTTCATTTGTCGTACTTTTGCAGAAGAATAATAACACACACAACGCCAAAATGAAGAAAATCTCTTTCATTCTCTTATTGTATATCTGCCTTCATATTCTAAACCCACTTGCTTCGGGTCAAAGCTACAAATGGCAACCCGTCCGGATGGGTGGCGGCGGTTTTGTAACAGGTATTATCACCTGTCAAACTGAAAAGAATCTGATCTATGCCCGAACCGATGTGGGTGGTGCGTATCGCTGGGACGAAAATAGCCGCAGCTGGATTGCGCTTCTCGACTGGACAACTAACGCTCAATGGACGCTTCTGGGGGTAGAGTCGCTGGCCGTGGATCCGCAATCACCCAATAAGGTATATATGTCGTGTGGACTTTACAACAACAATCCAAGAACCATTATACGTTCAACAGACTACGGAAAAACATTCAAATTATCATTAGACGCATTGCCCCCGATAAACGGAAACGGAAGCGGTCGCCAAAACGGAGAACGGATGGCAGTCGATCCCAATAAAGGTTCTATCCTGTTCTGCGGTTTCAGAGATGGCTCACTTTATAAAAGCCCGAATAGTGGAGAAAACTGGAATCAGGTATCCTCGTTCGGAAAAGCAACAACAAGCAACGGGAATGGAGTATGTGTGGTGGCATTTGATAAAAATACCGGCACAAAAGGCACTGCCACACAGCGTATTTTTGTAGGCGTATCCCGTACCGGATCCAACAATCTATTTGTGTCTGAAGACGCCGGTGCAACCTGGAAAGCGGTAGCCGGTGCTATCACTCATCTCATGCCTCAACGTTTCACGGTAATTAATGGCACACTGTATGTAGCGTATGCCGACAAAGAAGGCCCGGGCAATGCTTCCGTCGGTGCAATAAAAAAATACGACATTGCATCAGCTGTGTGGAGCGATATTTCACCTTCCAATCTGCCTTTCGGCGCAATCGCTGTAAATGCATCAAACCCCAATGTGCTAATGGCCACCACCATCAATGTTTATCAGTGGCAGGGCTGGACTACCACCACACAATGGGGCGACCGCATGTATCGTTCTTTGGACGGTGGCAAAAACTGGACTGAACTATTCAACAATGGCAAAATTCAACTCAGCTCTTTCGAAACCTGGAATCCGGATATCTCACTGCATTGGGCTGGTTCGCTCGAAATCGACCCGTTTAACCCCGAACGTGTGTTTGTAGTTTCGGGTAACGGCCTGTTTATGACCGAAAATATATCTGCCTCTACAACCGGAAAATCAATCTGGAATTTTCAGGTGAAAGGCATCGAAGAGACTGTACCCTTTGGTATTACATCTATGTCAAATGGAATGTATGCCACTGTCATAGGCGATTATGGCGGGTTTATTCACTCCGACCTCACTGCCGTCCCCAAAGGCTACACGGATGGAGACGAAACAAATATATCCCTGGCTATGGCGGAAAAGAAGCAGGATTTTCTGGTACGTTCCGCAACAAATATTTTCTACTCAGTCAACTACGGTAAAAATTGGAAACTGATGAAGAATCCGGATGGAATCACTTCAAAAAACGGACAAGTAACTGTTTCGAACATGGGCAATATTGTGCTTTATTCGGCTACGGATACGTTGTATAAAACGACCAATAATGGGATATCATGGACCCGCTTACCCAACTTTATATGGCAGACTTTTATTGCTCCCGATCCGGTAGTAAACGAGAAATTCTATGTTTATAATGCTTCGTCCGGACAGTTTCTGGTGAGTCCCGATGGCGGAAGCTCTTTTACGGTGGCAAACAACAAAATACCCATAGGCGGAAGCAATATCATCAGAGCTGTTCCCGGTCGCGAAGGCGATGTATGGATACCCATGAACAAAAATGGTCTCTACCGGACAACCAATTCGGGCAATACTTTTGCAAAAATAACTAACGTAACCCACTGTGAAGCAGTAGGATTTGGCAAAGAATCTCCGGGAAGCAGATTCCCCACCATCTACATGTATGGGACTATATCGGGTGGAACCACTTATTCATCCATCTACCGTTCAACCGATCAGGGGGTTACGTGGATCCGCATTAACGACGATGATCATCAGTATGGTGGACTGGGTAATGCCCGGTTTATTGTAGGGGATATGTACAACTTCGGTCGTGTGTTTATGAGTACTGCCGGCAGAGGCATTATATATGGCGATCCGGTCGGGTTCTTCAGGAATCAATCAGAGCAGGGACAGGCAACACAGAATACACTGAAAATCAAATAATAAAAAGTACAAACAAGACAGAAGAGCTAAAAAGCAGAATATAATCAGTATGAGGAGGCCGGGATTGGATCTGAATAGAGATAAATTCCTTTGGGTAATATTTTCTGATTTCTGATTTTTGCAAACTGTATCTTTTGCTCTTCTGTCGATGTTTTGGATATAAAAGAAAAGGCACCGGCCATATAAAACGAAAATTCGGCATCGAGTTCGCCATACTGTTTTATCCGCGCGAAAACCACTGTTTTATCCGGCATCTCACCCGAAATAGCCTTACGAAGCTCTGAACAGACAATCTTACGAATGCCAACAATCTCTGCCAAAAGTGGTTTCTGCTTTAACATACATCCGGCTATAGCCGACCGCTGTTCGTCTGTGAGTGCAGTCATAAAATCTCTGCCCGAATCGCCCGTCAGCGCAGTGCTTATATCGTAGCCGGGATTACCCATTGCAGGGAAATCCTTCAGATAAAACCCTCCAAAAAAAGAGCCATGACGTTCGGGGCAAAAATAGACATCGGCCTCTAATGAACCCGCATACCAGCTAAAAATCTCACTGGCATAGGTCATTACGCAAACATGTTCGCGATGCGATAACCCACGTTTATCCAGTTCCCCGGATACATCAAGCCAGGTCGATGAATTATCAAACTGAAACCGGTTAAGAGCGGCTTTTTGTTCTGCTGAAAATGACCGGATAATTTGACCTACAGCCACAGCCCTGCCATATGACAACTCTGCATCCAGAAGATATAATTCGGCACCACACTTTTTGACTAAACTGAGATTGGGCTGAATACCCTTTTCGGAATAATCTCTGAAAAAGCGGATCAATTCAAACCGTTTTCGGGCAAAAGCGTCATAAACAGGGGCCTGCTCTCTGGCAAGCTGTTTCAATTTATCCAGTTGTTCGTCTGTCAGAACCGAAAAAACAGAGTTTGCAATACGAGTCAGAAAATCGGTATTGTGTCCCTTCTCATTTTTATCATTATCGCGCATAAATTGAAATCCAAAAAAGTCGGCCACCTTTCCGGGCGGGAAAAAAGTATCAGCCCCGAAATTACCGGTGAGAAACGCTAATCCACTGAATGCTACGGTATGCAACTGAGCTCGCTCAGATGTAGCCTGTTCGAGATTGTAATGTTTGGACTGACGGGGATTGGTTTCGCGCTGTGAAAAGGCGGGTCCGGCGCACAATACACCCCATGCAATTGCGACTGTTAAGAAATAGTTTTTCATGGCACTACTTTCTGATTTGATAATTAAACAAGACTGATTTATTTTTCGCAACTTCTCTTCTGTTCGTTTCGATAAATTCGCATTTTACAATTGCGGGCTCAACCGTAACGCGCATATAACCCGGTGCATTCGCAATAACTCCACTAACATAGCCATACTCTTCGCCATTGCGTGTATTTCCCCTTTCACGGGCTCCGGGTTGCGAAAGAGACTGATAGACAATGCCATCCAGATCCTGCTTCGCAAAAATATGATCGTGACCATGAAAAACAGCTGTCACTCTGTATTTTACAAACAACTGATGCAAAGGCATTTCCCATGACGGTCGGTTGGACGCAAAGCCATCTGTTCCGTCCGGATTTTTACCACCCCATTCATAGAGTCCGGCCACTTCTGCACCACCACGTGCTTTCCCTTTGATATCGACTCCTCCAACCAGATTATGAATAAACACAAACCGGAATGGCTTAACCGAGTTTTTTAACGTATTCGTCAACCATTCGTATTGCGCCTTTCCAAGCGTTCTTTCCCAGGGATTATTCATACCCGAACGGGGCGTGTACCAAAAGGGATCGAGCACCACAAACAGCGCATTCCCCCATTCGAAAGCATAATAATTCTGAATCTTACCACAAAACGGCTCCTCATCGTTGTTTCCGGTATAAAAACCATTGGGAAAAGGATTGGGGAAGTAATGTTTTCGGGTCAGGTTAGACCAAATTGTCATGTTGTTTTCGTTTCCATTCAGACGCTGTCCCGATTCGCCATCGTGGTTTCCCTGAACAAAAAACAGTGGTGAGGATTTGCAAAGAAGTCCCAGATAATAACGTTGTGCAACATACTGACTCAAGGCTTCTTTATAATTTTCCCGGTATTTGTCGGTCATAAAGGTATCGCCAAGATCGAAATGAAAATCGGCAGAATCAGCGGCAGCATTGAGCAAAGTTTGCTTATAGACAGCCGTATCCGCATTCTCATCAAGATGAGAATCAGCTGTGATGGTAAATGAAAAAGTGGCAGACAGACTACGTTTCGTGTGAAAAAAGAGTTGCTCCTCCGAGAGATTTTTTCCCGATTTCAGGCCTATTGAATAGGTGTATTCTGAATTGGGTATCAGGTTGTACAATACAACTTCAACCGGCTTATTGGCCACAGCTTTGTAAAAGCCTGTTTTCTGCATTTTCCCATTTTTCAACCCATAATTAACCCGAAACTCTGTGTCCTGATAAAACAAAACCGACAATGTGACCGAACAGTCGGATGGACGCGCCAAAACTATATCAAACAAATGTTGGGGGACAGATGTATAAAACACAGATGCCCGCCGGTTGTCTGCCATATCGGGTTGCTGCGACAACACGGGTAAAACAGCCTTCCAGATCAGAATAAGCAGTATGAACGTAAATTTATTCATAACAAATAGATTAAGCCATAAAATTCTCATCCAGAAAGCGCTGAAAAACATCTTTATACTGCTGACTGACAGGGATAACAGTGCCATCGTCATACACTATTTCGTTGCGCTCTACTGTATTTATCTTATGTAGATTAACTATAAATGACTTGTGCACCCGCATAAACATGTTGGGGGGCAATTTCCCCTCAAGAGCTTTCAGACTCAACAAAGACATAACCGGCTTACGACCAGTCAGATAGATCTTCACATATTCACTCATACCCTGTATGAAAATGATATCACCAAAATTAATCCGTATTATCTTGTATTCAGATTTGATAAACAAAAAATCCTTATTGATTTCTACACTCTCATTTCTTATTTTACGCAGCTCTGTCCACTCAATCGCTTTGTTTACAGCCTTCTGAAAATCAGGAAAATCAATGGGTTTCAACAGATAATCCAGGGCATCTACCTTAAATCCATCTATGGCATATTGGCTGTATGCCGTGGTAAAAATAACCAGAGGTTTGTCCGGAAGTTGCGACACGACCTCCAGCCCGCTGATATCGGGCATTTGAATGTCCACGAATAATAAATCGACCGGATTTTCTTTCAAATAACTCAGAGCACTTATTGCATGGGTAAACCGGGCTACCAGACAAAGAGCGGGCATCTGCGCCACATATCCTTCCAACACACTGATAGCTAACGGCTCGTCATCAATAATCACGCATCTTATATTCATACAAGAGGAATTTTAAGTTTAACACAAAAGGTTTTGCCAGAGGTATCTATTTCCAGAGAATAATTGTCTCCAAAAAGCAAATCGAGCCTTGCCTTGCTGTTTTCCATCCCAAGGCCTCCGCTTTGACCAATAAGATGAATGCTCTGTTTAATGTTTTCGCACTCAAATATCAGAATATTCTCCTCAATCTGAAAAGATATGCGGATAAGACTCTCGTTTTCGTAACTCGCTCCGTACTTAAATGCATTCTCAATATAAGAAATAAACAACAAAGCCGGAATGTTTACATCGTTATACTTTTCGGGAACAGAGAGTCCGATAACACTATCGTCCACAAAGCGCAGCCGCATCAAATCAATATAACTGCGGATAAACTCAAACTCCTTGCTGAGCTTTACTTTCCCCTTATTGTTTTCATAGAGCATGTAACGCATCATTTTCGAGAGTTTCATGACCGCCTCTCTTGCTTTGGGTGTATCCATGCCTATCAGGGCGTAGATGTTATTCAGTGTATTCATAAAAAAGTGCGGACTAACCTGATTTCGCAGAATTTCCAGTTGCATATCGGCATTTTTGAGCTCAAGCAAATGTTTTTTTTCTTCGGTTTCATACCACTTTTTCGAAAACAACAAGCCTGCATCCACACCGATAATGAGCAAAGCATACATCAATAGTTCGGCATAGGGTGGTATCGGGGTTGGTTGGTCCTGATTTTCGGGAATATCCTGCAAAGGTTTGGCATTCAATACCATATCGTAATAGTAATAAAACGAGACCAATACAGAAATGAGCAAAACTATGGTCATAAAATAGGCAAAATACTTTTGGCGATGAAGCAACCGGGGTATCAGCACCCAATGGTTTATCGCAAAAGCAGGTATCAGCAGAGAGTGATCTTTCCAGATTTTGAAAACATGCATCCAGCTTATTTCTCCCTGAACCCGTGTGAACAACACCGGTAATAAAAACAGCACAAGAAAAATGAACATCATAATTATGAGTTCAATATGCATCCCTGATTGCTGACGATATCCCTTATTTGCTGATTTATTCATTTGGGTTGTATCAATATTTTTATCACCTGAAAATATTGCCCGCTTTGCACCGAAAGCAAATAAAACCCGGGCGGCAACAGATGACCCGAATTGTCATTAGCGGGCACAGTAACAACACTTCCGCTCAACGGTGGTGACGAAAATGTATTTTCATGAACAATTCGGCCATCCATGCCGGAAATTTTCAGAATTGTACGACTGTTTAAATCCCGTTTAAACTGTATTCTAATCTCTTCGGCAACGGGGTTGGGAAACACACGGCAAAACTGTTCTTCCGAATTCAAAGATACATTATTTATCCCACTTATGTAATTACTTTTAACAGAATAACTGTGCAAAACATCTCCGTTTTTTGAGTTCGGGGTCTCGTCTTTGGGTAAAAGAGCACTTACAAAGTCAACTTTCAGGCTATCAGGATGAACCGTTATACGCAAATGTCCCGAGCCTTTTAGTTTTAATCCGGTAAAAGCACTTCCATTGTCCGTCATTCCAATTTGATACGAAGAGTCGCTTGGCATGGGCATTGTCTGATAAATAAGCCTGTCCATCTCTTCAACAGCATACAAATGATCGTGCCCCTGCACAAAAAGATTCACCCTGTTTTTTACAAGTAACTGATGAACAGGCATCTCCCAGTCGGGTCTGTATTGAGCAAATTTATTGACACCGTTGTCCAACCCACCCCATTCGAAGGTTTTAGCCACTACGGTAGCGCCCCTTGTTTCTCCTAAAATATGATGGGTAAAAACAATCTTATATTTGGCCGTACTGTTTTCCAGTGTCTTTTTGAGCCAGTCGTATTGCGTTTTTCCGATAGTCCACTCCCAGTTTCGGGGCTTGGCACTAACGGTATAGTACCTGTAACCATCCACCACCACAAACAAAGCGTCTCCCCACTCAAAAGCATAATAGTTTTCGGGTTTACCCATGCCGAAACCCTCTGACTCGTTATTTCCGCTGTAGAAGCCATCGGGGTATGGATTGGGGTAATACATTTTGCGCCACAGGGTTTCGTAAGTGGCCAGATTGTTGGGTGGTGTTTGCAATAGATAATATCCACTTTCACCCTCATGATTTCCCTGACAAAAGAAGAAAGGCACAGAGTGACATATTTTGCCAAAAACCGGACGCAGATTGAGCATCAGTTGCCTGACCTGAGTAGTTGTGATGGTTGTTGCCTGATGATCGTCGCCAAAGGTATCACCGAGATCGAACATAAAATCCGGATGGTCATTGAGCTGATTCTGAAGACAAATATCCCACAGCGGCTGGTAACACTTCTTGTCGTAGGGATGCGGATCGGACTCGATGGTAAATACAAACGGACTTCCCTTTTTGCGCTGGGTAAAAAAGCTTCTTTCGGGCCCCTGTTTGTAAATCGTTTCATTGGGTCTACGGTATCGCAGACGGTAGTAATAACGGGTTTCGGCCTTAAGCCCGGCTATCAGAAACTCAATGGGTTCGCCCGTATTGCTGCTCATCACGCCGGTCGAGTCAGGATAGGCTCCGGGGGCAATACCAAATTCAACATAAGCATTCACCTGTGTATCAAACAGCACGTTAAGTGTAACAGACACATCGGTTGGCCTTCCAAGTATTTCGCTGAATGTCTGTGCTTTAAGAGATAAAGCCAACAATAGCGCGACCCATATTGTGCCGAATTTTGTTTTCATAATCCAATCCTGTTTCTGAAATTAATTTCTATTCATTCGATTTAATCAATCGGAAAACCCGATACATTTTGTCGTTTCTTACGCCAAGTAAATAACAACCTTTTTTCAGAAATGAAAAATCGACGGATTCAATCTTCGTTCCTCTCCAAATGGATTTACCACCAACACTCAACAATTCATATCGCTCAGTTCCGTTTGTGTTTTTTAGTTTTATATTGTTCGAAAACGGGTTCTTTACCACGTCAACCGCGTCTGATTTTGTTTCGGATATTCCGGAAGGATATAGTTCAATAAAATCGCCGGCTGTAAGATTTCTGCCGGTAAAAGCGGCATATCCGATGGGATATTTATAGACTCTGAAAACTGAATTCATGGTTTCGTCTGCACGGGCAGGATCGGCATCGGGGGTCTTACCCTGAGTAATGACTCCTGTCAGTTGTACCGGACAAATGTATTCCCATACGATTTCTTTGTTGGACGTCACTTCCAGGAATCGTCCGATTGTTCCCGAGCAGATAATCGTATTTCCGTTGGGCAAACGCTGTGCGCCGGAAATGTTTTCGGAATACATGGGTGCAGTGGCTGTGCCCTGATAGGTCCAGGTGTAGGTAGATGGCAACGCTGCACTACCTACGGGCATGGAATAGTTTCCATTGCTATCGACAGCAGGGGTAAATTCGTCCACCGTGGAATAGTTTCCCCGGCCCAGACCATTGTTGAAGCAGGTCATATTGCCGGCTCCGGGATATCCTGCCGGAATCCACTCCACATCATGTTGCTCAAAATAGCGCTGTTCCGTTTTGGTTCCGTAGCCATAACAGGCCGGATTGCCCCACCGGTAGAGTAGGTCGCCACCCTTGCCCCGTTTGCCACCAGCGTGACTTTTTGCTTCGGCTGTCGTGGTACTGTGATCAATAATCCATACCTCACTGTTGCCTCGTACGCTTAATGCAATCTGATCGAAATCGGCATTGTAATCAATAGAGTTCATGTGATTCCAGAATGCGGGCAAATTGCGTTGGTCACCATCGCAGTCGATCAGTTCCGGGTGTTGTTTTGGGGTGCCATAATTTAGTTTTGTAGCATCAAAATCCTGAATCAAATGATCCCAGGTGTGCCACTCCCACACCACGGTTCCGCCTTTGGGGTAGGTGGGTTTGATTTCGACCACGTAGTCGGGCACCATCATGCCTTTGGATGCAATCTCGGGCTGAAATTTGGCGGGATTAAATCCGGCGGCGATACACTCGGCGTAGGTCTTCTTTTCGATTACCAGCATCAGGATGTTCCCGTTGGGTAATATATGGATATCGTGGTGTTGCATATACGTTGCAGTAGAGAAATCGAGCTCCCATATCAGATTATCGTCCCAGTCGTACTCCTCTACCCTACCGCCTTCGCCACCGCCGCTACTCAGTTGTCCCTTTGTCATACAAGAGCGAAGCAAATGTCCGTTTGGCAGCAGATAGACAGATTGACCGGGCGGATAGATGCTTTTAGACCACTTGTGCATCACACGTCCTTCATTATTGATGAGGTAGGTCATCGTATTTTGTTTTGGGGCAAACAATGTGTAGCCCTTGTACACTTTTGATGTATCGTTGAGCATCAATCCCACTGTGCGGGTGAGAGCCGATGCAGAAACCGCAAAGGCGAACATCATAGAGATTGATATGCATCTCTTACAGTTAAGGATGAACCCAAAGTGATTATTTCTGCGAGTATTATTGGTCAGGTTTTTCATATTATTTTCAGTTGACAGGTCAGACATTATTCTTAAATATATTTTTTTACGGATTGAAAATCATTTTCTTACTGAGCTGCTCATTTCCACTCATTAAAACATAGCAATACATGCCGCGATTTACCTTATTCCCTGCCTGATCAGTACCATCCCAGATCAGAGAATTGGTACCGGACGGGAAAGTACTGTTAGCTAAAATCCGAATCTGACGACCACCTAAATCATAAATAATAACCCCTATTCTCTGTTCGGCAGCCAATGTAAAATTAATGGTTGTGCTATATCCAAACGGATTGGGATAGTTTTGCTTCAGGATGTTGCCCGTTTTATTTTCGCTGACAACCTTTTTTATTGCCGTGATATCTGCCGGAATGAGGTAATCGGGATCGAAACCGGTCATGGTGGCCCCCGGGGTCAGGTCATGGCCGGCCAGCGCCGGATGATCGGCTGTGTAGCGGTAGGCACGAAAAGCCGCGTTGTCGGTCGGATAGGTATCTGTCTTGATTTTCTTGATGCCCGTACGGGTAAAGGGATTGATATATTCCCACACAATGGATGTATCGGCCGGACAAACCTCGAAGAAGTGACCCGAATTCATGGCACAAACCAATGTGTTTCCGTTGGGTAAACGTTGTGCGCTCGATCCGATGGTGCTGAAAAAGGATGTATTGTTTTTGCTCGAATAATTCCAGACAACCTGCTTTGAGATGTTCTTTTTCTCTTTCATCAGGTTCGCGTTTGCGGGCATCACGACGTTGTATCCGGCTGCGGGCGGATTGACATAAGCGGTCGTGATGTTCCCCGAGGCATTGATGAACGGATTTATTTCCACGACATAGGATTGTGGGGTAAGTTCAAACAGGTTTTGACCATTGTTGAAAACCAGGAAATTACCGGCGCCGGGCAGTCCGGGTTTTATCCACTGTATATTGTGCGAACCGCCGATTTGTTTGTGTCCGGTAGAGGTTTTCTCGGGATTGGTTGAGAATGACGGCGAACTACCCTGTGCATATTTTGCCGGATCGCCAAAACGATAGAGGAAATCGCCCTTCGAAGTGGCAGCCAAAGCAATTGAACCCGCGGCATCTCCTTTCAGGAATGTATTTCCGTGGTCGATCACATAAAACTCACCATGAACCGAATTGATTACGATTTGATCCAAATCCTGATTGTAATCGAGCGAGTTGCAGTGAAGCCAGTCACTTTTCAGCGGATTTCCCGTCATGTTGATATTTATTCTTCCGGGATTATCCTTTATCACCCCGTAGGTTGCCGTTTTCGTGGCATCAAAATCCTGTACAATATGGTCGAAAAAGGCCCATTCCCAAATCACATTCCCTTTGCGGTCTACCTCCACCACCACATCGAGCTGAACACCCGAATAGGTGCCGCCGGGGGCATTGGCCGGATTGGCTCCCGCTGCCAGGCACTGCGCGGCGGTGTAGTCTTTGTTGGCAATGTAAATAAAGGTCGAGTCGCCCAGTTTGGGATTGTATATTTTCTCAAAATCGTGATGCGGATAATAGCCGCTGCGGGTTTCGGTGTATGTCCACACGATATTGCCGTTCCAGTCGAGCTCTTTCCAGATATTCGAGTTGCTTGGATTACCACCCACCGCATCGAGCAGTGTGCCTGATGGGGTAAAACGGGGATTTGTGCCGATTTTCCAGGTGCGCACAACATGTCCTTCCATATCTATCAGATAGCTTGTTCCACCCGAGCCAAACAAGGTGTATCCATTGTAAGCCTTCGAGCTGTTCCAGTAGCGCGTTTCGGTCGGGACGAAAAAACACTCCTGAGCAAAAAGGGACAACGATGCTACGATCAAGCTTGTAGTTAAAAGTATTCTTCTCATGGTATTATTTTGTTATGATGATTTTTTCGGAACTCACTGATCTGTTGGTTTGCAGAATGCAATAATAGATTCCCGGCGTGCACCGGCCCGGTTGCCAGCTGATTGTGTAGATTCCCGGTTCGGAATATCCGCTGGACAGTACTTCGACCATCTGCCCCAGGGTATTGCGGACGGATACGGTCACGCTTTGGGCTGACGGCAGGTTGTATGTAATCGTTGTGCTGTTGCGCACCGGATTGGGATAGACTTTAATATGCAGCAACCCGCTCTTTTCATCCTGAACAGGTTCGAAACCTGTCGCATTTTTTACATAATTCCTGACCACCCTGAAGCCGATGTGATACCACGGATGGTTGGGATCCTGCGGCCCGCGAAAGTAGGATGGATTGCGGTTTGATACCCGTGAATGGCCGTCATCTACTCCATTGACTATATCGCCGTTGTACCAGCATCCGCCGCGCATACCTTTGTATTGTTTGCCGTCGGGCATGGCTGAGCCTGAGGCCGGTCCCTGTGGGTTGCTGTAAGGACTGATGCTGTAATAATTATTGAGATACCAGTCGTTTACAAACTGCCAGACATTGCCGGCCATATCTGCCAGTCCGTACCCGTTTGTGCTGTTTGAGGTCTGATAAAGTGACGCGGATCCCGGCCAGTTGTAGTCGCTTTTCTGTTTGAGCGTACCGTCATAAAAGCCCACCGGCGTGCTGAAGGGGTAGAGGTTTGTATCGCTGCTTTCGTATGGATCGCCCGACCCCGGCCAGTTGGCATGTGTTTTATCGCCTTCGGTGTTGTTTCCCCACGGATAATTGAAATACGGATTGTATTGCCCGCCCCGGGCAGCATACTCCCATTCGGCTTCGGTGGGTAGCCGGTAGCCGTTTTTGGTAAAATCGCATTTGCCTGTTGTCAGGTTATAGCACTCTTCGAGTCCGTTTTGCCTGCTGAGCCAGTTGCAGTAGGCAATGCAACCGGTCCACCGCATACCCACTACCGGATGATTGGCCCGAAAATCGGCCATCGAAAATGTTTTTCCATCGAAACTGATGCTGTAATACGGGGCATACTGATTGGTGTAGCAATAGATGGAATCGACGCCGACACCATACACCGTCTTGTTTCTGACGGTAATCAGCCCATTGTCAAGGGCCGAATTAAGATAGGTCAGGTATTGCTGATTGGTGATGTGGGTTTGGCTCATGTAGAACGAGTCGATTTTCACATCGTGCAGCGGCAGCTCATCGCTCGGGTGTTTGGGATCGACAAAGCCGATGTGATCGCCCATCGAGAAGGTGCCGGCCGGTATCAGCATATCCCTGATATTCAGGCTCTCATTATCCATTCCACCCCGCACCAGAATGACCTGTTTGTTCAATGTTTTATCATCGTAGGTCACCACACCGTAATCGGTATTTAACTCCCAGGCAACACCTGCGGTTTTATATTGTGTGGTGGACGACCAGTAGAAGGCCGATGTGACGATATTTGGAAAATACGTTTTGTTGATGGATGGTTTTACACGCGAAACGTCATTGATCGATTGCAGCTCTTTGATATCGGGCAATCGCCAGTCGGATTTTCCGCCTAATGTCACCGTTTTGGCATAAGCCAGTGCGGCTTCCCAGTTCATTGGGGTTGTGGGGGACATTTTTTGCCACGTCAGCCCGGTGTAGTTGTCTTTGATGGTTCCGTCTCCATTGTCGGTAAAATGAGCAACCGAAAAGGTTGTGTTAATCAGTGTGCGAACGGCACGCACATGAAAACGCCTTGTGCCACCTGCACTCAGTGTTTCCGTTTTCGGGTGTTGTCCGGCGCCGCCGCCGGCATTGGTAGCCCAGATGTTTGCGGCATTATCGGCCTGCTTATCCTTGCTCCACCAGTATTCAGCCGTTGTTTTGGGGAAAATGGTGGTGTTCAGAGCCGGATTATTGGCTTCGAAATAGTGCAGGCTAAACAGCTCATGTACAGTTGGCATTCGCCAGTCGGAAAAGCCACCCAATGTAAGCGTATCGGTATAATTCAGAGCCTGATCGTAGGTCATTTCTCCGCCATCGCTCTTCTGCCACATCAGGCAGGTATTGTTGTCGGTCACAGTCCCGTTGCCGTTATCTTTGAATGATAGCGGATGGATGACATAATCCGCATCTTCGCCCAAAGAAGATGTGTAGCCGGTTCTTTGGCCCGTATCGGGCAATTTGAATGGCAGCAGTTTCTGACTTTCTGCCAGCAGGGCCAGAGTCAGGAAAAACACCAGGGTACAAATTCTGATCATGGTTATAGCCTTATTTTTAGGGTAGAGTTAACGGTTTTATTCCTGATGTTGAGTAAATAGATGCCGTGCGCGAGGTGGTCGGGCAATCTGAATTCTCTTTTCCCGGTAGGAATGAGGATGTTGCTACTTTGAACCAATTCGCCGGTAATCCGATAGAGACAGACATTTACCATAGTTTCATTCCCGGATTGGATTATCAGGTTTCGCCCTGACTGATACACCCGGATATCCCTGTTTTCGGAAAACGAATGATCAATGCCCGAGGCAACTTTGGGTTTCACACTAAATGAGCGGCGGATAGTTCCGTTGACTTGTCCGTTTGCCGGATTATCAGCATGATATCCACCTATGTAATCCACTTTTGCACTATCGGCTGTCACCGTTACCTGAATGTGTCCCGAGCAGGGCAGGATGGTTCCGGTCACATATCCGTAATTTGCCGCGTTTGCCGCCACGGTGTATTGCGGTATCGAGGGCTGCGGCACTTCGAGATAAGTGACTCCGTCTTTTGCCTGTTCGGCGTATATGTGATCGTGGCCGTGGAAATAGATCTGTACGCCGTTTTCGGCCATAATCTGATGAATCGGTTTGCCCCAGCCCGGTCTCCGGGTGTCGAAACCGTAGGTGCCATCGCTGTTTTTTCCGCCCATTTCGGCCAGATCTACCCGTTCGGAACCGCCTCTGCCCAGATTGTCTCCGCCCACAATCTGATGAGCAAATACAAACTTATATTTTGCCCTGCTGTTTTCGAGCGTCGAGCGAAACCAGTCATACTGCGCTTTTCCGAGTGTGAAACCCCAGGCATCGGTGGGCTTTGTCAGGGTGTTGGCATAAGGGTCTATCACCACAAAAAGGGCATCGCCCCAGTTCCAGGCGTAGTAGTTTTCCCTTTTACCCAAAAACTTATCGTCCAGATTGTTGCCGGTGTAGAATCCATCAGGCTGCGGATTGGGATAATACTTTTTTCGAATGGAATTGGTCAGGTAAAATTCATCGTCAGTTTGTTGTGTGTTTAACCAGCCTAGTTCTCCTTCGTGGTTGCCTACGACGATATACAGCGGTACCGATTGGCACGCATTATCCCAGAAGTTTCGGTACAACAGATTGCGTTGTTCGATGTAATATTTATTTACGAGGGGAAACTTCTCCGTCATGAAATTATCGCCAAGGTCAATCAGGAAATCCGGTTTGAGGGCGGCCATATTTTGCAGCGTATTGCGGAACGTGAAGTAATTTGAGTTTTCATCCAGATGCGGATCGGCCTCAACGGCAAAAGAGAAACTCTGACCGACACTTCGTTGCGTATGTAAAGAGCCGGATGCTCCGCTTTTGAAGCTACTTTCGCCCGCCGGTTTGTAGTATAACCGATAATAGCAGGTTGTGTTGGTAGGCAACCCGTCCACAACAATTTCGATAGGCAGATTGGCCTGATAATCGGTGACCGCTGTTTGCATCGACAAACTGGCCGGACTTGTACCCCACGCAATGTAGGCAGACATGGCTTTGTCGGACAATGCATTGAATACAACCGACTTATCGGTGGGTGCACCCAATATGCCCGGTGCAACAAAATCACCATAAAATCGTATATCCGTTTTATACAGCGAAGTGCCGGCTGTGATAAAAAGCTGATTGTTGTATTTGCCGCCAAAGCACAAATTGCGAACCCGTTCACCTGCCGGCAGCGCGATTGCCCCGATTTGTGCGGCCGATTTGTCGTAAATCCGGACTCCGCCATCGCCAAAAGCCACATAGATATTACCAAAAACGTCAGATGTTATTCCGTCGATTTCACCTGTTCCGGCCACTTTCAGAAAAACCTTCCGGTCTTTGGCCAAATCCACCTTACTCTCATTTTGCAAATTGTAGGTGTAGATGGTGTTGGTGCTGCTTTCGCAAACATACAGGGTTTTCCAGTCCTGTACAAATGTGAGTCCATTGGGTTTGACGAGCGTACTATCCAGCAAAACGGGTGCGTTCAATGCATTGTAAGGCAGGCAATACAACCCCTGAAACGAGAGTTCCCGGCCCGTTACTCCAAAATCGGGATCTGTAAAATAGATGGATCCGAGGTAGCTGAGTACCACATCGTTGGGGGCATTGAGTCGTTTGCCGTTCCAGGTCGAAATCAACGGGCTTATTTTGCCCAGTGTATCCATTTTCGCTACATCGTGCAGTCCGTGGCGGCACACATAGAGCTCGTCGCGCTTGCTACAGGCTATTCCGTTGGGATTTCCGGCATTTGCCACCAACACCGAAAGGCCTTTGGCTTCACTCCATTTGTAGATTGTATTTCCACTCACATCGCTGAACACGAGATATCCGTTCGGATGCCATTGCGGACCTTCGGTAAACTGCATACCGGTGGCCACTCTTACCGGTTGCAGATTGTCGAATATCGACGCCGGTAATGTTGAATTCATCGCCTGAACAAACAGGATTATAAACAGTGATATTTTTACTCTTAATGCCATACATCCGCTATTAAAAAACGTGAAGCAAATCCGGTACAGATTACCGGATTTGCTTCAAATGTACAACACAAAAATGCCCTTAAAAAAAGAAATCAGTCAAATGGTCTATTTTATCAGCGAACAGCCAATTTTATTCCTCCTCCCTGTCCCACTCCTTCTTGGCGGCGCCTTTCATTTCACAATAGGCCGAAGGGGTCATATTATACTCTTCTTTAAAATAGCGGCTGAAGTAACGCGGCGTATTGAATCCCACCTCGTAAGCAATCTCAGAGACAGACATCTGACTCTTCTCCAGCAACAACGCGGCCCGTTTAAGACGAATGATGCGGATAAACTCAATCGGGGTTTTGCCCGTTATAGAAAGCAGTTTTTTGTACAACTGCACCCGACTCATTCCCAGCATACGGCTCATCTCTTCTACAGACAATTCGCTGTTCGACATGTTATCTTCCACGATCTTAATGGCCTTCTCGAGCAGTTTTTCATCGAGCGAAGTGATAGCTATCTGATCGGGCGATACCTCAATTTTCTTCTGAAAACGTTTCTGCAATATCTCTCGCTGATTAGCTATATTCCTGATTTTCAATAATAACTCTTCCAGATTAAAAGGCTTGGTCATGTAATCGTCTATCCCCAACTGCAACCCCTGCAACTTAGTCTCTTCCGATATTTTGGCGGTCAAAAGAATAATCGGAATATGCGAAGTCACCAGCTCGCTTTTCAGTCGCTTGCTCATCTCCATGCCATCCATCACAGGCATCATGATGTCGCTGATAATGAGATCGGGCATCAACTTGCGGGCGACATCGAGACCTTTGGCGCCATTGGCGGCCTCTATTACTCTGTAATTCTCTTTCAGACAATCTTTGAGGAATACACGAAGATCAGGATTGTCCTCTACCACCAATACCAACGGCATGGCCTGATCGGTCTCCGCATCGGCAACCAGGCCTTCTGCGCGACCGCCATTTCCGGCAACAGGCTTTGCGGTAGAGTGCTCCAGATGAATCAGTTCGAGTGGTATCCGGATAGTAAATGTACTACCTTCTCCTTCCACACTTTGCAGCTCCACATCGCCGTGCATCAATTGCAGATACTCCTTCACCAAATGAAGTCCGATACCACTTCCCTGTCCACCCTCGCTATGATGCGACACCTGATAAAAGCGTTCAAAAATCTTCTCCTGATGCTCTGTGGCAATGCCTATCCCATTGTCCACCACACTGATTTTCAGGTTCACAGTATGGGTATTGGGCTCTATCCCGGCCTCTACAGACATCGTTATTTCTCCACCAACGGGCGTAAATTTCAGGGCATTCGACAGCAGATTCGAGACAATTTTGCGTATCTTCTCTTTGTCGAAATTGACCAGCAACGAACTAAGCGTGCTATTGAATCCGGCCCGGATATCTTTCTTCGAAAATCCACCCGAAAAATCGGAAAATATACCGCTCAGATAGTCAATAATATCGCCACGGGAACAGGTCAAAACCGGTTGCGAATCTTCCAGCTTCCTGAAATCGAGCACCTGATTGACCAACGATAACAATTGCTGTGCATTTCTCGAAATAATATCCAGATGCATCTGCGACTCGGCATCTCTTACCTTCCCGGCCAGCTTCTCTAGCGGTGCCTGTATCAGGGTTAGCGGGGTGCGAAACTCATGACTGATATTGGTGAAGAATTTCAACTTCATTTCGTCAATCTTATGTAGTTTATCGGCCTCCATCTTCTCGTGGTTACGGGCTATTTTTTTGTTGTTCTTTACTATAAATGAGCGACGAACAAAATAAAATACCAGAACTACCAGCAATATATAACAGAAAATGGCCACATTGGACAACCACCAGGGCGGACGAATAACAATGACAAGTCGCGTAATATTACCCATCTGCCCATCTCTGAGGGCCGCTTTTACCAACAATGTATATTTACCCGGACTCAAATTGGTGAAAGTTACCTTGTGCATATTGGCGTCTGTTTTGAGCCACTCAGTATTGAATCCATCCAATTTGTAATAATAGTCGCTCACACCGGGCATAAAGTAGTTGAGCGCAGCAAATTCGAGCGAGAAAAAATTATCGCTGTAATCGAGTTCTACCCGATCTGTGGAGGAAATACTCTGTTGAAGTATAATTCTGTCTCCGTAAAGATGCCCCGGACGAATACTTTTATTGTAAATCTGAAAATCGGTAAAAACCACCGGTATCTCAACACTTTGATTCTTTATATCATCGGCATTGAAATAGTTAATTCCCTTTGCTCCTGCAAAATAGATTGTATTATCAAGTGCCCTCAGGCCGGCTTTGTAGTTGAATGGCGGGCTTTGCAATCCGCTTTTCTCGTCAAATGTCACAAAAAGTGGGCGCAAACCTCCACCCGATTTTTCAAAATCTACCCGACAGATGCCTTTTAGCGTAGAGATCCAGAGACAATGATTTTGGTCTTCCACCATTGCATGAATTATGTTGTCGGGCAATCCGTCTTTTACCCCAAAAATATACAACTCTTCCCGTTTCTTGTTGTAACAGTTCAACCCCTCGCGGGTGCCAATCCAGTACAATCCGCGGCTATCTTTGAAAATCAGATTCACATTCACATTACTCAGGCATTTATTCTTGCCTTTGAATACAAAGAAAGGCACCGGACGCATGCTCTGCAAATCTATTGTTGATACACCTTCTCCCGTTCCCACATGCAAAAGGTTTCCATCCGGAAGCAAATTAAGGGCAAACGAAGAGACCAGCGAACTGTCTGCTTTCGAGAAGTTATCCAGCTTTTTCATCTTCGAATCGAAACAATCTATACCGCCACCCAGCGTGGCCACCCACATCCGGTTGTATTTGTCAAAAGCAATGTCCCATATACTGTTTGCAGAAAGCGAAAAAGGGTCATTCTCTGTGCTCTTGTACACCTTAAAACTTTTGCCGTCAAACACATTCACCCCGCCCAGATAGGTGCCAATCCAGATTTTACCTACACTATCCTGCCGCAATGAAACGATTACACCCGACGATAATCCGCCCACTCCACCGGGCCGGTATTGTTTATACTCACCCGTTTTGTTGCGCACAATAAGCCCATCACCATTGGTACCCATCCAAAGATTACCGCTGCGATCTTCCAGAAAGCAGTTGATATCGTTGTAGGGCAAACTCTGTTTGTTATACGGATTCTCCTTTTCTATCTTAAATTTCAGAATATCTTTGTGGTAATAATCTACACCCTGTTTGAATGTGCCCACCCATACAATACCCAAATCATCTACATAAAGCGCTTGTACAGAGTTGTGCGACAGACCCCGCTCTTCCATCGGATTTTGGCGAAGATTATGCAAATCACTAATATATTTGTCAAATATATAAACACCGTTTTGTTCCGAAGCCATCCAGATACGACCACTAAAATCCTGTTTTACACTGTTTATAACTGAAGAGATGGTATTGAGTTTCGAATCGGGATCATTAAATGACCATTTCTGACTTATTCTATTGTAAACAAAAACACCCGAATCCATTCCATATGCCCACAGATTAAAGTCACTATCCGTAAAAATGCGTACATTGTATTGCTGTTTCAACACTTTTTTATTGAAATAATCAGCCAATTCAAAATCAACACGTTGCAGTTTAAGTGTTCGGCTATCATACTCTTCGATAACACCTTTATCATAAGCTATCCAGACCAAATCTTTCCGCTTATAGACAGAAATTGGAAGCCCCTGCTTCGCCTTTTTAGCATTACTTATCGGTATCACATGCAGCTTTCGCTTTTTTCCTTCGAAATAAAAAACATTGTGCAATGACAATAACCAGATATTCTTATCATCATCAATATTATATCGGTAAACCGAATAATCTTTTACCCCGAACACCCCATAAATTTCGTACAAATTGGTTGTGAATGCCTCTTTTAATGGATCGAAAACATAAATACCACCATACGAATTGAGCCACAACTTACCATCATATGCCTCTTCTACTGTCTCCACATAACTATCGGGCATGGCCGTAGAGTCGCTTTTATCGCTCTGATATACTTTTATACGGGTACCGTCAAACCGGTTGAGCCCGTTTTTATTGGCAAACCATACAAAGCCCTTACTATCTTTGGTGATGTAATTGACCTGATTGTCCGAAAGACCATCGTTAGTCGAGATATGTCCGAAGTTAAAATTGGCAGCATGTGTTAATGGTATTAATATGAGGGTAATTAACAATATGCCAAAATATCTTAATTCGTTCTTCATTTTTGTATAAGTACAAGTAAGTAAAATAGTTAAACGGATATTAGCCCACATCGGCCACAAGCAATTATCCAGAAACAAAGATAGTCATATAGATTTAAAAAAACGGTCGGTTTATTGCGCATGTTTCATTTTTATTTGTAATTTTACAGCTACAATTGCATTTTTTCACTTCACATAACATTTTTGAAGATAGACAAATCTCTTTTGCTCAATCACTGAGCCAATTATACAAACCCATTTATACAAATTATCGCTATGGAAAAAAGTATCAAAGGAACTCAAACCGAACAAAATCTGCTTAAAGCATTTGCAGGTGAATCGCAGGCCCGCAATCGCTACACCTATTTTGCCGGCATCGCCAAAAAAGAGGGATACGAGCAGATTTCCGCCATTTTTCTCGAAACGGCGGAACAGGAAAAAGCGCATGCAAAAACATTCTTCAAATTCCTCGAAGGTGGAATGGTAGAAATTACAGCCTCTTATCCGGCCGGCATACTGAGCACCACAGCCGAGAACCTTGCGGCTGCCGCTGCCGGCGAAAACGAAGAGTGGACAGAGCTTTACCCCGAATTTGCCCGCATTGCCGAAGCTGAAGGCTTCAAAAAAGTGGCGACGGCCTTCAAAATGATTGCCAAAGTAGAGGCAGAACATGAAGCCCGATACCTCAAACTACACGAAAGATTAGTAGCCGAAAAGTTCTTCGAACGCGACGAAGAGATTGAATGGCAATGCCGCAACTGCGGATATGTACACACCGGCAAAAAGGCACTCGAAAACTGCCCGGCCTGCGACCACCCCAAAGCGCATTTCGAACCCAAGAAAACAAACTATTGATCTGATTCGCCGTTTTTTAGCCCTATAATGCCTGATGTGTCTGAATGTTGGATACATCAGGCATTTTTGTTGAACAAAATAGATGTGAAATGCATTATTAAGTAGTATAATTAAAACAATTCCAATTTAAATAGACTTAATAATCCTCTAATCTATTCTGAATATGAAAAAATTTGACCTCAAAAAACTCTTATTTCTTCTGTTTGTCCTTTCTGCAACCACCTACATTTCAGCTCAAAGTCTGACATTTAATGTAACCACTGTCACCTACGACGGACGTTACTCTCCATCCCATATTTTTGCACTTTGGATAACAAAGGCTGATGGCACATATGTAAAAACCATTAACCGTCAATCGTACTCCTACACCTACTATCTCACACGGTGGAAAACAGACTCGAAAGCCAATATGACTGACGGACAGACAGGTGCAAGTCTCGATGAGCACAACTATGCTTACTCATCGGGCACCACCTCACGCATCCCGTTTAAGTGGGATTGCAAAGACTACAAAGGCGCAGCCGTACCCGATGGCGACTACTATATTAATGTCGAATTTACCGAAGAAGATGCCACAGGAAAGTTTATACAATACGCTTTCACCAAAGGCGGATCGGGCAAAACAATTAATTTCCCCAACGTGACTACCAGTCCCGGCGTATATTTCCGCAATGCATCGCTCACATATACAGCCCCCGCATCGGCCATCTCTTTGATTCCGGACAATCAGGCATACGATTTGTTTTACAATCCCACCGCTAAATCGCTGCAAATCAACTTCGACAATCAGCTTCGCAAACAGGTGAGACTACTTATGTTCGATGCTACCGGAAAGCTGCTGCAAGCCCGAAACATTGGCGCAGCACCTCAAACCCTGAGCCTCAACAAACTCAATGCGGGCATCTACATTGTCAAACTGACAGATGCTGATAATGTGTCGGTGAGCCGAAAGATATTGGTGAAATAGGATAACGATTCCTATAATATTAAAAAAGTGGGAATGCATATTCCACTGAAAGAACATCACCTTTCTACGGCATCATATCGGACGGGACGGAGCAAATAACACCTACAACGGCTCATCTGCAATGCAAAGTAAAAAGCAATATTCAGATGAGTCGTTTTTTTTCACTCAACAATTATATCAATAACTTTGCTGGTGTCGATACCCAGAATATCGACCACTTTCACCATAGCTTTGTATTTGCCGGGTTTCTTGTATTGATACGCCACACTTCTGAAATCGAGAGAAGGCGTTTTTTTAGTTCTGAAACTCTGCCATTCGTTCTCGAAAATATAATTCCCTGTCCATTTTTCTTCTATTTCACCGGCTTCGTTGGGAACCTTTATTATTTCGGGTTTACTCAGGTAGTCGAAGTCAATCGCCCAATAGTCAATCCAATCGTACCAGTTTTGGGTAAGTAGGGTGCGTGTGATAATGCCGTTTTTGTCTTTTTCTACTTTTATAATCTGACCATCCTCTATAACAACCTTGCTACCGGCTCGCATCGACTGTTGAAGCTCTTCGATATCGTCTTGCGTGTAGTGGGTCACAAAATCGGTCAATTCGATGCAAACACTTCTGCCGTTGACTTTTACATCAGCATTGAGGTAGGCTACATCGTAAAATTTGGCCTGCCCTTTGGCAACCGCACGCACATCAAACACATCTTTCGGAATGTATTTCAGCGTTATAGAAACTCCTTTTTCTTTTAATTCCTGAATAAATTGGGGCGTAAGTCCCATTTCGAACTCAAAGCCCAACACATCCACCTGCGTATAAAGTTTTTGACAACACTCATCGAATATTCCCATCAACCTGCTCTGTGTAACCGGCACATCCAACGGGCCGATATGCACAAACCTACCCGATTTGCTGCCGTGCAGTGTGCCATGACCATCTATACGTTTGGCTTTGTAGGCTTCGAGTATCAGGTCGATATAGGTTTCTTCTTTGGCTTTGCGTTTGCCGTTGGTTAAATCGTCCATAAAAAACTGTCGTTCATATTTCCCCAGATTGAGCAACTCAAACGCCCGGAAATCTTTACCCGATGCCTGCAACTCGCGTTGCACTCCTATCAATCGCTTGCGCTGTGAGTGGATAGAGAAACGGCCCAAATCTGTACTTATCCATTTGCGGCCCAACTTCTCTGCAACTGCGGCGGCTGTGCCACTTCCGCCAAAGAAATCGGCTATTAAATCGCCTCTTTTACTTCCAGCTTTAATTATTCTTTCTAATAATGGAAATGGTTTTTCAGTTGGATAACCAGTCCTTTTGATTCCATCAACGGGATATCTTGCAGCAATAGCCATCTCCCACCAATCTTCTGGAATCTTGCCAAATTGATTCAAGTTTACATCGTCTAAATAATCAGCTTTTTTCAAATCATTTATTTGCTCTCCGGCAAAACCAGAGCCCATCAAACCTTTTTTAAAATTTTCAACTGTTTTCTCATTATGTGC
>CAZHNZ010000022.1:0-41962 GCA_964534355.1 uncultured Parabacteroides sp. | reverse complement strand
AATCCATCATCGCCCACAGTGACAGGGAATGAGTCGAAAGACGAAAGTCATACATTCATTAATTGCGGGAGTAGCTCAGTCGATAGAGCATTAGCCTTCCAAGCTGAGGGTCGCGGGTTTGAGTCCCGTCTCCCGCTCTGTAAAGCATCTTCGTAAGAGGGTGCTTTTTTTGTTTTTTTGAATAAATTGATGGAAATTGGTTTCGTAAAGTGCGATATGTATGTCAGTTGTGTGTATTTAATATCAAAATCTAATATATTGGTTTTCTGTGCAATAATAATAACGGAAAAATTTCTGTAATCAACTCAAATATTTTAACTTTGCAGCGCTTTTTAGAAACCGGTTTTTCTGAGATTCCTATTGGATGAAGGCATCCTGCTTAAACCGGTTTCTGATCAGGTCAATAATTAACTTTTTAGTGATAACATATTAATTAAAACTATTTATGGCAGATAGTAAAAAACAGCTCTTTACAGAGTTTCCGCCCGTTTCTACCGAAGCGTGGATGAATAAAGTAACGGCTGACCTCAAAGGAGCTGATTTCGAAAAGAAGCTCGTTTGGAAAACCAACGAAGGTTTTTCTGTGAAGCCCATGTATCGTGCTGAGGATATTGAAGGAATGGTGCAAACGGATTCTTTGCCCGGTCAATTTCCTTTTGTTCGCGGTACCAAAACCCACAACAAATGGTTTGTTCGTCAGGACATAGACGTAGAGGATATGGCCAAAGCCAACGCAAAGGCACTTGATGTTCTCAACAAAGGTGTTACTTCTCTCGGTTTTGTGATCAGCCGCGATGATATCTCTGCTGAGAACATTGCTCTTCTGCTCAAAGACATTTGTGTAGAGTGTGTGGAGCTCAACTTTAAAACCTGCGCTAAATCGTCGGTTAAATTGATGAATGTTTTGGCCGATTATTTCAAATCGACCGGTGTTGAGGCCAAAAAGATTGTGGGTTCTATCAATTTCGATCCAATGGGTCGCGAGTTAGCCCGTGGCAAAGAGTTAGAGGATTTAGCTCAGGTAGCTGCGCAAATCATCGATGCTGCAAAAGATTTTCCAAAATTCCGCGTGTTGGGCGTAAATGCGCTTTATCTCAACAATGCCGGCGCATACATCTATCAGGAGCTGGGTATGGCTTTGGCATGGGGCAACGATATGTTGGCTCAGGTGAGCGAAACCGGTGTTTCTATCGATAAAATTGCCAAAAAGATTAAATTCAACTTCGGTGTTGGCTCAAACTATTTCATGGAAATAGCCAAATTCCGTGCTGCCCGCATGTTGTGGTCAAATATTGTGGCTGCTTATGAGCCCAAATGTGTGAATGATTGCCCGAATAATCAACCCGACGGTTTGTGTCGTTGTGCTGCAAAAATGTATGCACATGCCGAAACGTCTGAATTCAATATGACTGTTTTCGATGCGCACGTTAACTTGCTTCGTTCGCAAACAGAGGCTATGTCGGCTACTTTGGCCGGTGTCGATTCACTCACTGTTCTTCCTTTCGATGCGGCTTACAAAGAGTCTGACGAAATTTCGGAGCGTATTGCCCGCAATCAGCAACTGTTGCTCAAAGAAGAGTCGCACTTCGATAAAATTGTTGACCCGTCAGCCGGTTCATATTATATCGAAAACCTGACAGCTGCTATTGCTAAGCAGGCGTGGGCACTTTTCCTCGATATCGAAGAAAAAGGTGGATTCCTTGCTGCTGTCAAATCGGGTTATGTGGCCGAAACTATCAACAAATCGGGAACTGCCCGTCGTGCGGCTATCGCTGCCCGCAAAGAGATTCTGCTCGGATCCAATCAATATCCTAACTTCAACGAGACTGCTGCTGCTAAGGTTTCTGCCTGCTGCGAAGGCGAATGCGATTGCAACGAACACGCCAATACAAATGTACTCGACTTTACCCGTGGTGCAAGCGAATTCGAAGCTTTGCGTCTGGCAACCGAAAAAGCAGCCAAACGCCCCAAAGCGTTTATGCTTACTATCGGAAGTCTGGCTATGCGTTTGGCGCGCGCTCAGTTCTCGTGCAACTTCCTGGCTTGTGCCGGATATGAAGTGGTGGACAACCTCGGATTTGATACTGTTGAGGCCGGTGTAGAAGCTGCCAAAGCTGCCGATGCCGACATCATTGTGCTTTGCTCGAGCGACGACGAATATGCAGAACTGGCACCCAAAGCCAAAGCTGCCATTGCCGACTCAGCCATTCTGGTTGTTGCCGGTGCACCTGCCTGCGCCGATGAACTGAAAGCACAGGGTATTACAGAGTTTATCAACGTTCGTTCTAACGTACTGGGAACTTTGTCTGCATATAGCAAAAAACTGGGTATTTTGTAATTGTTGAGAAAAATCGAAAGAAAAATGAGAGTAAAATTTAATCATATAGATATCAATGCCGGTTTTGCCAATGCAAACGTTGCAGCTCCGGTAAGCGCAGAGTCGCAATGGCTCACACCGGAGCTCATTCCTGTGAAGCCTGTTTATACCAAAAGCGATCTCGAGGGCATGGAGCACCTCAACTACGTGGCTGGTCTTCCTCCTTATTTGCGTGGTCCTTATAGCGGAATGTACGCTATGCAGCCCTGGACTATCCGTCAGTATGCCGGATTTTCTACCGCCGAAGAGTCAAATGCATTTTATCGTCGTAACCTGGCAGCCGGTCAAAAAGGTCTTTCTGTGGCTTTTGACCTTGCTACACACCGCGGATACGATGCAGACCACGAGCGTGTGGTAGGCGACGTGGGTAAAGCAGGTGTATCCATCTGTTCTCTCGAAGATATGAAAGTATTGTTCGACGGAATTCCCCTCAATAAAATGTCGGTTTCCATGACTATGAACGGTGCTGTTCTTCCCGTTTTGGCGTTCTACATCAACGCGGGTCTGGAGCAGGGAGCCAAACTCGAAGAGATGGCCGGAACAATTCAGAACGACATCCTCAAAGAGTTCATGGTGCGTAATACCTATATTTATCCACCCGAATTCTCGATGAAGGTGATTGCCGATATTTTCGAATTCACTTCTCAAAAAATGCCTAAGTTCAACTCAATCTCTATCTCCGGATACCACATGCAGGAAGCAGGTGCTACCGCCGATATCGAGTTGGCTTACACCCTGGCCGATGGTCTCGAGTACCTGCGTGCCGGTGTAAATGCCGGAATGGACATCGACGCCTTCGCGCCCCGTTTGTCTTTCTTCTGGGCTATCGGAATGAACCACTTCATGGAAATCGCCAAAATGCGTGCTGCCCGTATGTTGTGGGCCAAAATCGTAAAACAGTTTAACCCAAAGAATCCGAAGTCGCTTGCCCTGCGTACGCACTCGCAAACTTCAGGTTGGTCGCTCACCGAGCAGGATCCGTTCAACAACGTGGGTCGTACCTGTATCGAAGCGATGGCTGCTGCTCTCGGACACACGCAGTCGCTTCACACCAATGCACTCGATGAGGCTATCGCTTTGCCTACCGACTTTTCGGCACGTATCGCGCGTAATACTCAGATCTATATTCAGGAAGAGACCAACGTATGTAAAGAGGTTGACCCATGGGCCGGTTCTTACTATGTTGAGACGTTGACCAACGAACTTGCCCAAAAAGCATGGGCGCTCATCGAAGAGGTAGAAAGTCTCGGTGGTATGGCCAAAGCAATCGAAACCGGTGTGCCTAAACTTCGTATCGAAGAGGCAGCTGCCCGCACTCAGGCGCGCATCGACTCCGGCAATCAGATTATTGTTGGTGTTAACCGTTTCCGTCTCGAAAAAGAAGATCCGATCGATATTCTCGAAGTGGACAACACAGCCGTACGCAAACAGCAGATTGAGCGCCTCGGCGAACTCAAAGCTGCCCGCGACGAAGCTGCCGTACAAGCTGCCCTCGATGCCATCACCAAATGTGTCGAAACCAAAGAGGGTAACCTCCTGGCATTGGCGGTCGAAGCAGCACGCGTTCGCGCATCACTCGGCGAAATCTCTTTCGCCTGCGAAAAAATCGTTGGTCGTTACAAAGCAATCATCAGAACTATATCAGGCGTGTATTCATCCGAAACAAAAGGAGACGCAGACTTTCAGAAAGCCTGCGAACTCACCAAAAAGTTTGCCGAAAAAGAGGGTCGTCAGCCTCGCATCATGATCGCTAAAATGGGTCAGGACGGTCACGACCGCGGTGCTAAGGTTGTTGCTACCGGATATGCCGATTGTGGTTTCGATGTCGATATGGGACCTCTGTTCCAAACGCCCGCCGAAGCTGCCCGTCAGGCTGTCGAAAACGACGTTCATGTTGTAGGTGTATCTTCACTGGCTGCCGGTCACAAAACACTCATCCCGCAAATCATGGATGAGATGAAAAAACTCGGCCGCGAAGATATCATCGTCATCGCCGGTGGTGTAATCCCCGCTCAGGACTACGATTACCTCTACAAAGCAGGCGTATCTGCCATCTTTGGTCCTGGTTCTTCCGTAGCCAAAGCCGCAGTACAAATCCTCGAAATCCTTCTGGAAGAGTAAAAAAGAAACGGTGCGCTAGTTCTCTAGCGCACCGTTTTTTTATTGAATTGTTATTGAATGCTGATTGTATTTGATAAATTCGTTCGCCCCAAAATAGACTATTGTGAAGAAGCTGATTAGCCAGACGATTACAATTATCCAGTTGACGGTTTTCGAAATCTTTTTCCAGTTTAGTAGTTTTTGAAAGACAGAATAGGCTATCAATACTACCGGAATGCCCAAAAAAATCAGTATTGAGGCTGTAAACTGAGGGTAATATATCCAGTTACCAATCTGCCATCCGTTAATTTGCATGGGCATGACAGCATTATCCGTCAGGATAAAAGGTAAAGAGATGGCCAGAGAGAAGAGTATTGCCAGTAGAATAGAGAGCCCAAGGCATCCAAAGAAACCACCAATCAAAGCCATGATAACTTTAGCTAATGCCTGAATCACGCTAACCATTACGATTCCCAGTTGTTGCAAAAAGGTTTGTGTTCGCTCAGATTTTAACTCCTTTTCTGCATTAGTGGCTACCCGTTCCACATTCTCTTTGACGAAGTTTTTGATATTTTCGATGGTGGGAGCTTCGCCGCGCATTTCCAGTTTCTGAGCTGCTGTTTTAGCTTCGCGTATAACAATCCACATCACTATGTAAATAGGAATAGTCGTAGCCCACGCAAAAATAAAAAGGACAAAAAAGAGTCGAACGAATACTACATCTATGTTGAGGTAGATGCTCAGACCGTTGCAAACACCTCCCAGAAATGCATCTTCGGTATCACGATAGAGGCGTTTTGTTACTTTTTGCGGTTCGTCGAATTTTTTCCCTTCCGATGTGGATTGATTATCGCTTGTTTCTTGTGTGCCGGTTGTTTCATTGGTTGAATTGTCGAAATCGTTCGGACTGCCCATAATAACGATAATTTCGTTCACCTCTTTTTCGCTGATCACCTGCATTCCATAGCTTAATCTTTCGTTGAACAACTCACCCACACGGGCTTCAATATCGCTCATGATTTCCTCCGCATCTTTCTCGTGTGTGAAGTGTTTCCTCAGTTTTTCAAAATAGGATTGCAAGATGTGATAGGCATCTTCGTCAATGTGATAAACTGTATTTGCCAGATTGACAGTCAGTGTCTTTTTCATATTGTATTCTCTTTTTTTATTTGATTGATTGTTTCATTTAATTCGTTCCAGGAGTTCTCGAGTTCGTCGAGAAATAATTTTCCTTTGTCAGACAATACGTAGTATTTTCGTGGTGGTCCTTGTGACGACTCTTTCCAGGAGTAGGAGAGGTATTCGTCATTTTTGAGGCGTGTGAGTAATGGATACAAGGTGCCTTCAACCACCAGCAGTTTAGCCTCTTTCAGAGCTTGTATTATGTCCGAAACATAGGCTTCGTTTTTGCTCAATATTAGTAGAATACAATATTCGAGCACTCCTTTTCGCATTTGAGATTTTATATTTTCTACATTCATAGGATTTAATTTATGCCACAAATATAATGCATTATTTGGTACTATGTATAGCATAATACTATAAATATTTATTTTGTCTCAATATTTAACATTTTGCCATTTGAAATGTTTTAATTATTGAGTGTATATGATGATATGGTAGAAAAAATAGAGTTTTTAAATTGATAACAGTTATGAAAACAGGAAAGTTGAAATACGAATTAGTGATGCTAATCGTTGGATTAGTTTTTGTTTCCTGTGCCACTACCAGAAAAGGGGCATCAGATGACAGAATAAATACAATTGTAAATCAACAATTAGCATCCGGGAATTATCGGATTGAAGTGAATAAAACGTTTGGAATAGATGGTGGAATAAAACATCTGCTCCCCGGATATTATTTTGAAATATGGGGTGATACAGCATTTTGTCATTTGCCGTTTTATGGCAGAGCATATTCAGCACCTGCTAATATGAGTGGAGGTGGAATTGATTTTCGTTCACAAATGCTCAATTTTAGCAAAGATGTAAATGCGAAAAAAAGAATTGCTATCAGGTTTGATGTCAGAATTCCAGGTGAAGCTTATCGGGTTAATCTTTTTGTGTGGCCGGATGGACATGCCGAAATAAATATTGCCCCAAATACACGGAGTATCTCGCGCTATTTGGGGCAATTGAGTGAGGTGGAAAAGCTTTAGTCTAGTAGTTGACTGAGCGATTCTGCATTCATATTTTTTAATGGGTTGTCTGTACCACTAAACGCATCAGACAGCTCATTTTTCTTTTCCTGTAATTGGGCAATTTTTTCTTCGATGGTTTGATCTGAAATAAAGCGGTAAACAAAAACATTCTTTTTCTGACCAATACGATGAGCCCGGTTAAGAGCCTGTTTTTCGGCAGCCGGATTCCACCATGGATCGAGAATGAATACATAGTCGGCGGCTGTCAGATTCAAACCTGTACCTCCTGCTTTTAAAGAGATCAGAAATACCTGAGTGTCCGGATCTTCCTGAAAACGATTTACGCTTTCATTTCGGCTTTTGCTGCTGTGGCTTCCGGTCAGCATGGTGTATCCTATTTCCATTTCTTTCAGAAACTCCTCCATCAGTTGCAGATGCTTCACATACGATGAAAAAATCAACACTTTTTTGCCGGTAGAAACAACATCCAGTATTTTGTTTGAAACAATATCTGTTTTTCCTGAACCTCCTGTGTAATCCGGGTTCATCAGTACCGGATGGTTTGAGAGTAGTCGAAGTGTATGCAGTGCTTTCAGAATAAGTATAGATGAATTTTCGATACCTTTTTGAGTGACCTCGTCGAGAACCCAGTTGCGTATTTTCGATTTCTCTGTTTCGTAGAGCTTCCTTTGTTCTTCGCTCATGGTGCAGTAGAGAGTCTGAATCGTCAGTTCGGGTAGGTCTTTTGCCACCATCTCCTTGGTTCTGCGAATCATAAACGGATGAATGAGCGATTGCAAACGTGTTTGCTTTGAAGAATCGCCGTATTTTTCTATGGGAATAGCAAACTCTTTCTTGAAGTAGTCTACCGAGCCTAACAATCCGGGGTTGATGAAATTAAATTGAGCCCACAAATCTGTCAGTCTGTTTTCGATGGGTGTGCCTGTCAGTGTCAGCCTGAAATCAGCTTTTAACGACATTATTGAACGATACGTTTTTGATTCCGGATTTTTGATGTTTTGACTTTCGTCGAGAATAATAGCTCTGAACTCTGTTTTCGACAACACATCCGGATAGTTGCGCATAGTGCCGTATGAAATGATGGCAATGTCGGTAAAACGAGGAAGTCCATTACTTCTCCACAAGTGGTCTTCTGTCAGGTTGGTGATGCGCAGAGATGGTGCAAAATGCCGGATTTCGCGCTCCCAGTTGTTGAGCAGCGATAGTGGCATGACGATCAGAACCGGTTTGGCAAACGAATACTCTTCAAACAGATTAACGTGTATTTTTTCTGCATCCGGATTGCTCTCATCTTCGCGAAGTTTGAGTATCAGAGTAATGGTTTGCAGAGTTTTGCCCAATCCCATTTCGTCGGCCAGAATACCACCAAAACCGTTTTGGTTCCAGCGACAAAGGCTTTCGAATCCTTCGCGCTGATAGGGGCGAAGGTCGGCATTGAGTTGAGCGGGAAGTGTAATCGGGCTGTTGTTGGCCGAAAGTAGTTTTCCCGGATCGTAACTTTTTAATCCGTTTATTTGATCTATGAGACTGAAATGAAACTTCGCCAATTGAATAGATTCGTCAGCGCCAATTTTACCCAGATTCAACAAGTCTCTGAACTTTGAGAACCATTCTACCGGGATGACAGCCTCTGTACCATTGGGTAGTTTAAACAGTCGCGTCCCATTAAGTATGTGTTTTTTTAACCTTGAGAACGGAAAGGTAAACGAATCGAAATGAACCAGAATTTGCAGATCAAACCAGTCGGGTTTTTCGCTGCTTTCCATGCTCATGCTCAACTGTCCGGTGAAATATTTGTTTTCAAATTCGTTTTCAATCCACTGAAATCCGAGTTCTAGTAATCTGTTTTTGTTGTAATTAAGCCAGTTAATGACTTCGATATCATACAATTCGTCCGATACCTCATCGAGCGGAAAGCTAATCATTCCGTTTGTCCCAACCAGCATTCCTTCGTCAGTTAGTTGGTCGATAAAACAACGTTCGGCTTCGTGGTCTCTCACTATTTTTGTGAATGAGAAGTTGTCATTTTCAGCCAGTAGAGAAACGGAACACGAATTAATATCCTCAAATTCAACTTCAATATCGTTGTATTTAAATACCAGTTTGAGGCAAGGTCTGTATTTCAGATCGGGTTCGATAGTCAGGAATGGCTGAGGCGAACTTGTCATCTCTTCGATGGCAAAACCTTTGGCTTCTGTTTCGAATTTTCTGACCGCATCCCGGATAAACCCTGCGAAATAGACTTCTTCCATTCGTTTCGGAATTCGAATAGAGTCTTTGACCAGAAAAGGCTTTAATTTGGAAGCTTCAAGGCCATGAATCAGATAAAGCTGTTTTTCTGTCAAAATATATCCCGGACTTTGGCAAATAAACTGAATTTTTCGTCCGAATAGCTTGATTTCCTTTCCTTTGTGTTTGATACGAAGAGAATAGGTGATGCCCTCTTCATCTCTTTCGAACGAGAAAAATGGATAGCATGAATCGGCAGAGAAATGAATTTGATCGGCCAGGGCTACTGTTTTATCAAATGTATTTTTTGAATATATATCGATATTGGCATTCTTTACTATTGGCAATATCTTAGAAATACTTTTTTCTATATAAGGTCTGATGTTTTTTACCAGTAACTCCTCGTTGATGGAGTCGATAAAGAATTTCAGCGTCTTTTTCTTATCTTTGGCAAAGAGTGATTGTATAGTTTTTTCTGTGTATTTTTCAGACAGCTTTACAATTTGTCTGATTTCGGAAGTAATGAGCCCGGAATAGTTGTTGATACACGCTTCGGTGATCGGTTCTACCAGATGAAAAGACATGGGATTGGCTGCCGAAATAACGTAAGGAATTAATAACGGACCAAGAGTTTTGTGATCAAAAAGGATTAAAGCAACAGATTTTTGAGCGGGAGGAATCATTCTTCTTTTTTTATACAAAGGTAGCCTAAAAAAGGCAGTAGAAAAATTCATTACCTCTAAAAAAAGTTACTAAACTACCAGAATGTCGGGTTTTAACCCTTTGTTTCGGCACAAGAACCAATCTCTTCCTGCATTGTTGCTTCTGCGTAAATGGAAGAGTCGGAGAGTTCTTCGTCGCCTTCTTCGGGATTTACTCCTTTAAATACGGAGTTGCGGAAAGCCGGTTCGTTGTGAATTTTCTTCATCGCCACTTTGGCGGCATTTTGCTGCGACTCTTTTTTTGAGTATCCTATGCCTACGCCGGCCGATTGACCGGATATTAATACCTGAGTCTGAAAAACAGGATTGTTGTTGTTGTCGGTGAAAGATTCAATCAGATTAAACTCTATGAGAATTTTATATTTCTGACTCCATTCTATCAGTTTTGATTTGAAGTTGACCTCTTTTTTTGCAATCTGAGTCAGGTTGATATATGGGGTGATTATTTTATCCTCAACAAACTTATGGCAAACTGTGTATCCCTGATCGATGTAGATAGCGCCAATAAGTGCTTCGAGAGCATTGCCATAAATACAGCTGTTGTGAGAGCGGTTGCGCGAAGAGATAACGATTAGTTTGTCGATGCCCAGATTGAGGGCCATGCGGTTGAGCGACTCCCGTTGAACAATTTTTGAACGGGTATTGGTGAGAAAACCCTCTTTTTTCCCTTCAAAGGTGTGATAAACAATATCTGCAACGATAGCATCGAGGATGGCATCTCCCAGAAATTCAAGGCGTTCGTTGTTTATCCATTTCCCGTTTTCACTCTTTTGAGATGACGATTTGTGCAGAAATGCCTGTTCATAAACCCGGATATCGTTGGGGAAAAAACCGAGTATTTTTTGATATAATAAATAAGGCTCCTTATTACGATTAGTAAAGAGCCTTATTTTTTTGTATAAATTCGAAAGCACGATTACTTAACAAATTTCTTAACGATTAAACTTGCATTATGACCTCCAAATCCAAAAGTGTTTGAAAGGGCTGCATTCACGGTGCGTTTTTGAGCCACGTTGAATGTGTAATTGAGCTTATAGTCAATTTCAGGATCCTCATCACCTTCGGTGAAGTTAATGGTTGGCGGGATAATGTCATTTACAACTGAAAGAACAGCAGCCATTGCCTCAATAGCTCCGGCTGCACCCAACAGGTGACCGGTCATTGATTTGGTAGAACTGATATTCAGGTTGTAGGCATGATCGCCAAATACAGCTTTGATCGCTTTGGATTCAGAAATATCTCCTACCGGTGTCGACGTTCCGTGAACATTGATGTAGTCGATGTCTTCCGGCTGTAAACCAGCATCCTGCAACGCTCTTTTCATCACCAGTTTAGCACCCAGTCCGTCGGGGTGAGTAGCAGTCAGGTGATATGCATCGGCAGACATTCCGCCACCAACTACTTCGCAAAGGATATTTGCGCCGCGGGCCAAGGCGTGGTCCAGATCTTCCAGGATTAAACAGGCAGCACCTTCACCCATTACAAAACCGTCGCGACTCTTGCTGAACGGACGTGATGCTTTGGTGGGTTCGTCGTTGCGGGTAGAGAGGGCAGTCAGTGCATTGAATCCACCAACACCACCGGGTGTTATAGATGCTTCGGCACCACCGGCCACAATCATATTTGCTTTTCCCAGACGGATATAATTGAATGCGTCGATGAGGGCATTGGTAGAAGATGCACAAGCAGAAACAGTACCGAAGTTAGGTCCTCTGAATCCATACATCATCGAGATATGGCCTGCAGCGATATCCGAAATCATCTTAGGGATGAAGAACGGATTGAACTTAGGACCAATTTCCGGATTTTTGTAATAAGCAGCAATTTCTTGTTCGAATGTACTGATACCACCGATACCGGCCGCAAAAATAACACCCACTTCGTCGCAATCTGTTTTCTCTAAGTCGATACCGCAATTTGCAATCGCTTCGCGGGCAGAGGCAACAGCCATCTGAGCGTAACGATCGTATTTGCGCAGTTCTTTTCTATCGAGAAAGCTGCTTGGATCAAATCCTTTTACTTCGCATGCAAACCGTGTCTTAAACAAAGATGCATCGAAAAGAGTAATAGGTCCGGCACCACTTTTTCCGGCTATGAGGGCATTCCATGTATCTTCTACATTGTTGCCCAGCGGACTAATTGCTCCCAGACCTGTTACTACAACTCTTTTTAATTCCATAAGAATAATTGAGTAAAAATCAATTACTTAGTAGCTGCTTCAATGTGAGCGATAGCGTCGCCAACAGTTGTGATTTTTTCAGCTTGATCATCGGGAATAGAGATACCGAATTCTTTTTCGAATTCCATGATCATTTCTACTGTGTCAAGAGAGTCAGCTCCCAGGTCGTTTGTGAAGCTAGCTTCAGCGGTTACTTCAGATTCTTCAACTCCCAATTTGTCAACGATAATAGCTTTTACTTTCGATGCAACTTCAGACATAACTTTTAATTTTTAGTGAATTAATAAATATTGTTTCTTTATTTTGCTGTGCAAAGTAATGCAAAATTATTTTATTTGCATAGCAAAAGACGGATAAATTTGTTGTTTTATGCACAATTCAAATTTGAGTGTGCAAAGATATTGAATAAAAATTGTATTTTGAACTGTTCACGGATTTTTTTTGTTGTTTTTTGCCGTTTTTGCCGGTTTTTGCTTTCAATATAGATTGATTCTGCAAATATAGACTTATTTTTGTGGTCCGATTAGGAGGTGCCCGTTTGTATCTCCCTATATAATAATGTATAATAGACACCAATAAGATGAAGAAAATTGCCATTTTTGCCTCCGGATCCGGCTCTAATGCCGAGAATATTGCCCGATATTTTGATGGAAAGAATAAGGTTGAGATAGTTTTGATTTTGGCTAACAAACCAGATGCTTATGTGCTGGAAAGAGCAAAGAAGCTGAATATACCCTCTTTCGTTTTTACTAAAACAGAGATGGCCGAGAGCTCTTTGGTATTGGATATGCTCAAATCGAGTGGCGCTGAATGGATTGTATTGGCCGGTTTTTTGCTTAAAGTACCGCAAAATTTGCTTATTGCTTTCCCGAATCGTATTGTAAATATTCACCCGGCTTTGCTGCCGAAGTTTGGTGGAAAGGGTATGTATGGCGACCGCGTTCATCAGTCGGTAGTGGATGCAGGTGAAAAAGAGTCCGGTATCACCATACATTATGTCAACGAGCATTACGATGAAGGGGCTGTTATTTTTCAGGCAAAATGCGAAGTTTTGCCCACAGACACGGCCGATGATGTAGCGACAAAAGTCCACGCACTTGAGTATGCCCATTTCCCACAAGTAATTGAACAACTTATAGATGCGCAGTAATTCTTTTTCTACCGGATTTATACTCGGGCTGATTCTCCTGCTTTTGCTGTCGTTTTTTACGGGTGGATGTAAACCCGAAAAACCGGCACCTGTAGCTATAGATCGCTTTGATACAGAACTTTATTATCTGATTAAGCATCCGGATGATCGCTCTTTTGAGCAGCAATTTGCCCGGAAATATGGTGATTTCTTACCCCTCTATATGGCAGGTGTATTGCAGATGCCTTCACTGGATGGTGATCCTCCGATGCGGGCGTTGCGTCGTTTTTTTTCAGATTCGCTCATGTTGGCCATTTATTCAGATGAGCAAAACCGGATGAAGGATTTACCTGAATTGTCATCGGATTTGGCCGATGCAGTGGTACAGATAAAAAAAATCCTTCCCGAAGCAAAGATCCCCCGCTTTCGAATTCATTTTTCGGCTCTTTCGCAGTCAGTTATTACTTTTGGCGATTGGGTGTCGATAGCCGGAGATAAGTATTTGGGAAAAGATTATTCCAATTATCAGGGAGCATATTACGATTATATGCTCACGGACATGCAGGCACAATACATGGCACGAGATGCTGTGCACGCCTGGCTTCAGGCGCACTATCCGATATCGAAGGAGGGTCAACTCATTGATAAGATGGTAGAGTATGGCCGGTTGTTGTATGCAGCAGAGCAACTATTGCCCGGCATTGGTCCGGCTCGCCTGTTTGGGTACAGTGATGCTCAGTTGGAATGGATAATCTCGAACGAAGCGGCAATCTGGGCATTTATGGCCGAAAATGATCAACTTTATGCCGATAATCCACTGACTGAAACGAAGTACCTTGGTGAGGTGCCTTTTAATACTTTTTTTGGAGAAGATGCACCGGAGAAGATAGGTCTGTGGATTGGTTATCGTATTGTGAAAGAGTATGTTCGAAAGCAGGACATATCCCTCAGTGAGCTGATGAAAGAGCCTGATGTGCGCAAAATAGTACAATTGTCGGAGTATAATCCCTGACTATTCGTAGTGCAGGGCCTCTATTGGTTTGATTCTCACCGCTTTTCGGGCCGGGAAATAACCTGCCAGCATTCCGGCAAAAATAAGTAACAGAGTAGCAGAAAAAACAATTCGCAAATCGACCGTTGGATTGGCAAAGATGGTCATATCGGCATCTTTGGGTGTGTTTTGCACCATGATGTAGTTGGCCGCCTCGGTGAGCATAACTCCTGCAAACATCCCGGTCAGTCCGAAAATGGAAGTGATTAGTACCGATTCTAGAAGAATCATTTTCAGGATGGAAACAGGCGATGCACCAATGGCTTTGCGAATGCCAAACTCTTTGGTTCGCTCCTTTACGGTGATGAGCATGATGTTACTCACGCCTACAATACCGGCAATAAGGGTGCCAATTCCGATAATCCATACAAACAGATTAATGGCATTGAATATCCCGAGCGTTTGCAGATAATGTTGTAGTTTGTTCCAAATGTAGAGTGCGTTTTCGTCGTCGGGTGCAAAGGTGTGCAAGCGTCCCATGCGGTTTCTGAGCATTGTTTCGTACTCTTTATTAGCCTGTTCGGTTTCGAGACCAGTAACTGTAAACACAATATTGCTGAACCCTTTTGCTTTAAAATTATAGACCGATTGCGCTGTGGTAAAAGGAATTATGGCCTCATTGGCCTCGCGGGCCTCTTTAATGGTATAAACGCCCACAATCAGGTAGGCAATTTTTCCGGCATTGACATATTTTCCCACCGGATTTTCTTTTTTAAACAACACTTCCCGCATTTTATCCGAAATTATCATGGTTTTCCGGTTTTCGCGAATATCCATACTGTTGATAAACCGTCCCATGTCCGGCAGTATCCGGATGTTTTCGATAGAGCTGTAATTTTCGTTCACCCCTTTGATGGAATAAGCGCCGTACTCTTTTCCAAACGAGAGAGTAACCCCCGGAATGCTGATGGTGGCAGAAACCCGCTCAACAGCAGGCATCTGCTTGTTGATCATGGTTACATCATCGTCAGAAAAATGGATGTCACGACCTTTTTGCAACCCATCGAACGTTTTTGACGTTGTACCAGGCCATAAAAAAATGGCATTGTTGGCCTCTCCTTCAAAATTCTGGGTAACTCCATTTTTCAGTCCATTGCCGGCACCCAACAGAATAACCAGCATAAATATGCCCCAGGCAACCGAGAAGCCGGTGAGGAAAGTGCGCATTTTGTTTTTGCGCAGCGTATTGATGATTTCGTTCCAGAGCTCCATTATTCTATTACTCCATCTTTAAGTCGGATGATGCGGTGGGTTTGTGCGGCAATCTCCTGTTCGTGGGTGACCAGAATCATAGTCATACCCTCCTTGTTTACTTCGCGGAGAATATGCATGACCTCTTCAGAAGTTATACTATCGAGTGCACCGGTGGGTTCATCTGCTAAAATAATCTGTGGTTTTGCTATCAGAGCACGGGCAATGGCTACGCGCTGTTTTTGCCCGCCCGAAAGTTGGTTTGGCATGTGGTTGGCCCACTCTTTGAGTCCCAGCCGATCCAGATATTCCAGGGCCATAGCGTTGCGTTTTTTTCGACTGATATTTTGGTAGTAGAGTGGGAGGGCCACATTCTCCATTGCGTTTTTGAAAGATATCAGGTTGAAAGACTGAAATATAAAGCCAATCATTTTGTTGCGGTATTCGGCGGCTTTGCTTTCCGATAGATTTTTTATTGCTTTTCCGTTGAGGAAATAGTCTCCCGTATCGTAGTTGTCCAATATGCCGAGAATGTTGAGCAAGGTAGATTTTCCGGAACCCGATGAGCCCATAATTGAGACAAAATCTCCTTTTCCGATAGTCAGGTTGATGCCTTTGAGTACGTGCAACGGCGATCCGTTGTTGTACGTCTTGTGGATGTTGTTGAGTTCAATCATGATTGTCTTCTATTACTTATACCCTCTTAATGCTAACGTTGATGGATTATAACTGTCGTTTTATATTAATAACGATTGAGATTGTTGGGTTTCAAAATTAATTAAAAAATACGAAAGCAGATATGATTTATTCAAAAAAATGTAGTGTCAACCGAAATATCGCATTTTATATCCGGGCGAAGCATCTACTAACCAAGTTTTTATTTTGAAATAATATTGGGTTTGAAGCATAAATAAACAGAATTAATTGAAATACATTGGTCAATTTATTAACTGTTTCTGGCTGAATAAGGTGCAATTGTCATTTTTATAGTGGTTGAAAATCAGATGAATATGCGATTGAGGGGATTTGGTTTTATGCGATTCAAATGAGGAGAATAAAAAAAGAGCAAAACAAAATCGGGTTTTAATTCCGACCTGTTTTGCTCGTTTCAATAGACAATCTTTATTATTCTACTCTTTATTTGCTCAGGTAACTGGCAATTCCTTCCTGAGTAGCGACCAAACCAGCTTTGCCTTTGTGCCAACCGGCCGGACAAACCTCGCCATTTTCTTCGAAGAATTGCAGAGCATCCACCATTCTGATTGCCTCATCTATGTTTCGGCCCAGCGGCATGTCGTTTACTACCTGATGTCTCACAACACCCGATTTGTCGATCAGGAAGAGTCCGCGGTAAGCCATAGCATTGCCTACAAAAACACTTTCACCCTCATCGTTATAATCGAAATCGCCGGCTAAAACGTCGTATGCCCGCGAAATATTGAGGCTGTTGTCTGCCACCAGCGGATATTTTACACCTTTGATTCCACCCTCTTTTTTCTCGGTTTGCAACCATTTCCAATGCGAAAACTGAGTGTCGGTCGATACACCAATTACAACAGTATTTCGGGCTTCAAACTCAGCGAATTGCTCCTGAAACGCAATGATTTCTGTTGGGCAGACAAAAGTAAAGTCTGCCGGATAAAAATAGAGCACCACATATTTTTCACCCAGGAACTGACTTAAAGTGAAATTTTCTACTATCTCTCCTCCGTTGACAACGGCACTTGCTGAAAAACCGGGTGCTTTTTTACCTACTAATACTGACATAGTTTTATTGTTTTAAATGGATGATAAAATTTCTTTTTTCTGTAGTTAAAACAATGTTTTTTGAATTTTGTTTGCTGCTAAATTTGAATTATTTCAATTTAATTGCAATTTTCTATTCATGTAAAAATGCAGATTTCCGGTAAATAAGGGAAGATTGTATTAAAATTTTGATTTTATCAAACTTTAAGACCTAACTATATAAAGAATAGGGGATATGAGATTATTTGTGATTAAGAAGATTCCGGTTTAAATGTTTAAACCTACTATTTTATAACTATTTTGTTGCCTAAAAATTTTGGTTTAATGTCGAAATACAGATCAATGAACACTTTAACCCGGGCAAATTTTTCTCTTATTTTTGTTTTGAAACCACTGTATGCATCGACCTCTTTTGCATTGAAGCCAATTGCTTTTAGATTCAGTTTATTCGCAATAAATAATGCTCTTTGGTTGTGAAATTCCTGTGAAATAATAGTAAAGCGGGATTGTCCAAATATCTCTTTCATTCGATAAACAGAGTCGTATGTTCGAAACCCTGCAAAATCTAAATAGATATGATTTTCAGGAATTCCTTTTTTTATCAGTTCCTTTTTCATGTCTTCAGGTTCATTGTATTCGCTTATACTATTGTCACCGCTAATGACAATATTCTTGATTTTGTGGGCTCTGTACAGAATGATTGTTGCAGAAATTCTATTTGTAAAATATTGGTTTGGTTTTCCGTTTTTTAGTAATTTTGATGTGCCCAGAAGAAGTCCGGTATTGTTTGCCGGTATTGAATCGGGTGTTGAGAACAGTTGTTTTTTTGTCTCTTCAATAATTGTGGAATTGGTATGCAGGATTACAAAAAAGATAACAGTTATTAGAGAAAAAGAAATAATAGCCACTCGTTTTTTATTCATGAGTATTTGTATGTAATTGTTTTTGAATTGATTATATGTTTGTGCTATTTGTATTATTGAAGGATCAGAACATTTTACTGCATATATCGCTGTAAAAATAACACATATAATTATGTTCAACAAATAGTCGTATTGTATTTTTCAATGAATATTTTGGCATTTCGAGACAACCCTAATAATAGAATTGTATTTATATCGTTTTATTGTCAAAAATATTGTGATGAAAAAGAAGAATAGTTTAATTTATAATTATTCTTGTCGGGTAGAGAAGTAACCTGTTTTTTTATTTACCTTTGTTCTATCAAAAATTGAAAACAAATAGAATTTTACTATGGCAAGTTTTGGAAAATGGATCGTAGGGGGCTTAGGCTGGGCATTTGGAGGTCCACTGGGCGCAATTGTAGGAATCGCAATCGGATCATTATTTGATAGTGTTGCAAATGGAGGACAAGTTCAGATGCAACGGTCTACGCGCACAACAGAGGGTGATTTTAAGGTAAGTCTGCTGGTGTTAATAGCCTGTATCATGAAGGCAGATGGAAGGGTAGTAAAGGCAGAGCTGGCTGTTGTAAAACGTTTTTTGGTCACTAATTTTGGGGAAGATGGTGCCACAGAGGCTCTTCAGATATTAAAAAAAATGCTGGAGCAGGAGATTGATGAAACAGAGGTGGCCGCGCAAATTGGTAGGCGAATGAACTATTCATCCAAACTGGAATTACTTCATTTTCTTTTCGCTGTAGCCTATTCAGATGAAGAGTTACATCCCAATGAATTGTCGGTTATAGAACGAATATCATCTTTATTTGGAATTGGCAGGCCGGATTTTGACTCTTTGAGAGCACCATATACAAAACAAACAGACAGAAACTGGGCCTACAAGGCTTTGGAGATTGAGCCATCAGCCACTGATGATGAGATAAAGAAAGCGTACAGGCGAATGGCCATGAAGTATCATCCGGATAAGGTAAATGATTTGGGCGAAGAGGTGAAAAAATCGGCAACCGAGAAATTCCGATCGGTAAATGAGGCCTATGAAACTCTAAAGAAAGAAAGAAAAATGGTATAAAAAATGCCCCTTGTCAAGTTTTGGCAAGGGGCATTTTACTTTAGATAATAGAACTGGTAATTACACATGTAATTATGTTCAACAGAATAGCAACAATTCAAAAAAGCGATAATCTCTTCTATTCAGCTTCGGCGGATAGATAAAGACCGACTTCGGAGATAGCCGGTGTGTTAACAGCTGATAAAATTTGGATTCGCAAAGCCGAAGCATTCACTTTGTCGAATCTCAACAATCTTTTGTAGCCGATAGTTGTCGCTTTTGCGAGCAATTTCCACTCTCCCGCAATAAGGGCTGAGACCTCGAAGCTACTCACCCGTTGCCCAAAACGAATAGGCTCCTGCAACAACAAGCGATCGAAAGTGGTATTTTTTCGTAAGTCGATATCAATCTGAGCGGAGGTTGTACCCGGTAAGGCAGCCCAGAAAGAGTTGAAATCACCATCCACGATATTCCCCGGAGCAAAAGCGGACCTCTTTGACCAGACCGAAGAGGCCTTCACTTTTGTTTTTAATGCCAGATTTGTCCGGAAAGTATTATCAATTGTGCGTTTGAAAGCAACCAGATTTACTGAATCAATTTTGGAAATAAGACCCGTGGTGTCCGGTGGCAGATTGATGAGCAACACACCGTTTCGGCCTACTGATTTGTAATAAAGATCGGTGAGCTGACGTGGAGTCTTCACCTGAGAATCTTCTGCGGAATGGTAAAACCAACCGGGACGAATAGACACATCGCACTGCCCAATCAGCCATTTGCTGCCATTAGGCGCGCCCACATTCAGGTATTTCCGGTCTGACTTCCCGGGAACAAGTCTGGAATCGTCAATTGTCGACCAAAATGTTTCGCCGCAAACTCCGTCTTCGTTGCCAACCCAGCGAATATCGGGCCCGGCATCGGAGAACATCATGCAATCGGGCTGAAGACGCTTTACAATATCACGAATCTCTGCCCAGGGGTAATAGTCATTGGCTATTTTTCTTTTTTCGCGGGCACCGCCATAGTAGCCATCTCCACCATTTGCCCCGTCAAACCAGATTTCGTTTATTTTACCGTAATTGCTCAGGAGTTCAGTCAGCTGGTTTTTGAAGTAAGTGATGTATTCAGGGCGGCCATAATCTTTGTGATTTCTGTCCCAGGGCGATAAATAGAGACCTACTTTGATGCCATACTTATGACAGGCATCTGTAAATTCTTTGACAATATCTCCCTTTCCGTTTTTATAGGGTGAATATTTGAGGCTATGTTTGGTGTATTGACTTGGCCACAGGCAAAACCCATCGTGGTGTTTGGCTGTCAGAATGAGTTCCCTTATACCTCCGGCTTTGGCCGTTCTCACCCATTGTTCGGCATCGAGTTTTGATGGGTTAAACCGAATAATATCCTCATCTCCCAATCCCCACTCCCTGTTGTACCAGGTGGTTATGGTAAAATGAATAAAACCCACAATCTCCTGCTGCTGATATCGAACCTGATTTTCTGAAGGAATTACCTTATTTGGGGGGATCTCTCCGTTTTTTCGGGCAGAAACAAGAAGAACAGACGAACAGAAACAGACGAACAGAAACAGTTTTCTTGCAGACATAGCTCTGAATTTTATTTTAATAAATAATTGAGAATGAATGTTTTCCTGCTTTTACACCAGTCACAGGCACAAATCCATTTTCAGCTTTTGCTGTGTACTTCTTCCCATCGACTTTCACCGAATAAGCAGAAGAGAAAACGGGCAGATATACCGTTGCCGTTGTGTTGGCCGGAATGGTGATGTTCAGGTCGAATGATTTGCCTTTAATCTGATTGAAGCCGACCTCTATATCGCCATGGATGGTTGGCACTTTGGTTTGGGCAGAAGTTAAATCGCCCGGACGTGGACGAATAGTGATTTTGCCAAAACCGGGTTCGGCCGGTTCGATGCCCAGGATTTTACGGGGCAGAATATGTGCCGGCGCTGCACTCCAGGCGTGGCTCCAGCCGTTGTTCATTTTGTATTTATTGTCCCACGCCTCGGTAGTCATGGTGGCGCCTACCCGAATCATATTCAACCAGCTGCGGTCGGTGGTGTCGCGCAACAGGCTGAGGGCGTATTCTGTTTCACCATTTTCGAACAGAGCCTCGAGCAGATAATGGCTGCTGTATACACCGCAGGCCATGCGGCGGGTTTTTATGAAATCGATAACCGATTTCTTGTGTTCGTCGGGCACCAGGCCGAAGCAGAGCGGATACATATTGGCGTGCAGAGATGAGTGTGCAGAGCCGATGCCATCTACATAAATCCCTTTTGTTGCATCGAAGAAGTTTTGGTTAAATGCCTTTTTTACCGCTTCCGCTTTTTGGGTGAAAAAGAGTGCATCTTCTGTTTTGCCGATAGCGGTCGACATTTTCGCCATATATACCAACGATTGGTAGTAAAAAGCATTCACAACCGTGTTGTAATCAGAGAATTCGTAGTTGTCCGTTTCGCCACCTTTGAGCTGACTCATATAGCCACCCTGCGGCCAGTCTACAATGTCTTTGAGCTGATATCCATCGAAATGAATAGATTTGAAAAACTCTTTGTTCGGTTTTCCGGTGCGGGTGCTGATGAGTCCTTTTTCGGTTTCGAGAGCCATCATGGTTTTGGCTTTCAGGTCGGTATGATATTTTGAAATAACATCCGTGTTGCCCGTGTAGAGATAATCGGCCCAGGCCATAAAGACAGAGTGCGAAATCCATTCGGTAGGCCATGTGGCGTGGTATATCAGGTTTTCGAGGCTGTATCGGGCAATGGCAAATTCGCGGTCTACGGCATAGTGGCACATCTGCTGAATGTAGCAATCTGCCTCGTACATCATCCGTTCGCGCTCGCTATTGGCGTAATCGCCGTTGAACGTATTGGCCACGGTGGAATATTTGCACAGGTTGTAAATGGCATTTAAATCGCTGTCGGTGCTGCTGAATGCGGAAGCCTTTTCGTTATCCATGATGTAGAGAGCCTTGTGTGTAATGTCGTTTACGGTCACATTCTCGCGACCCGAAACGATTTCGCAGAAGCGGAAGGGTATAACTTCCGGCATCTGCTCCGGCATTACCTGACTGTGAGGAAATTTGGGTACAAAACGGGGAATCTGAAGCGTGTAGTTGGCAGTTCCCGGTTTGACAGTCAGGGGATAGGTGCGGAATATAACTCCACCGCCCGGTTTTTGATCGATGGAATCACCAACCCCTTTTTCGCCCACATTTACATTGAGCACCAACTCTTTTTGCGATGCCTCTTTGGGTGTCCATGTGAGGTTCATCTCTACGGTGGAAAAGGCTGAGCGACCAAAATCGAAGAACTGCACGCCATTAGGGCGAATCACTTTTCGTACAGGTTTTACCGGGTGATAGAGTATGGGGTGGCGGTTTTCGAATGCCCAGCGTTTGCCACCTTTTTCGTCGTCGATCTGCAGCCATTTGCTTTCGCCGGGCCATTTTTTTTGTGCAGCAAAATCACCGGTATTGAAACGCTGTATTTCGCTCCATGCCGATTCGCCACCTTTATTATTGTACGTTTTCACCTGCCAAAAGTAGCTTTGATTGGAAGCCAGCGGTTTGCCCGAATAGCGAATATTGATAGACTGTCCGGATTTAATTTTTCCGCTGTTCCACAGATCGGGCGTGTTTTTTTTGAGTAAATCAGCTGACGATGCTACGCGAATTTGATACGCATTCTGGCTATCGCCTGCTTTGTTTGAGTTGACAATCCAGCTCAGTCGGGGATTGGGCTCGGTGATCACTGCCAGTTCGGGATGCGACATTAACTGACAGAGCAATCCCGATGGCGCAGGCGATTGAGCTGATAAATAACCCATTATAACAAAGAGAGAGACCCATGTGAAAAAAGTAGATTTCATAAAATATTGTTGTTAATAGAATAGATAGCTTTGCTATTTTGATATTGGACTCCATTGATTTTTCCATTCGATTTGCACCGAATCGTTGCGGAATGTGATGGGAAGCCAGATGTAGCGAGAATCGGGCAAATTGGATTTGTTCCAGCGGTCGGCCATAAAAATAAATGAGTTTTTCTTGCCATAAACCGGTGTTACATAGCAACTCTGACCTTCGTAAGTTCTGTTGCTGCCGGGACCAATACATGGGTTGTAAAGTTCTTTCCAGCTCCCCATTACAGAGTCGGAAGAGGCGAGCATGGCCGCATTGGGTACCCAACCGGTACAGCCCGAGGTGATGAGGTAATATTTGTTATTTCGCTTAAACATAGCCGGCGCTTCGCGGAATTTTTTAATGAAAATTCGTTTTGAGATGCCGGTTGGTTTCAGGTAATCGTCTGTGAGCAGGCTGATGTGCATGGTGGCGTTGTGTTCAGACGAGAAAATGTGATAGGCTTTTCCGTCAGTATCCTGAAAGAGTGTCATATCGCGGCTCATCTGATCGTTTGGCCGCATACTTCCCAGATAAGTGTAAGGTCCGGCGGGCGAGTCGCTGATGGCTACTCCGGCACGGGCATATTTGTAATCATCAGAATCGACATGCAACCACATCACAAACTTTTTGGTTTTGGCGTTGTATATCACCTTCGGTCGTTCGAGTACTTTTGATAGGTGCAGGTCGTGAGCCGAATCTGTTTTGTTTGGTGCAAGTGCGATCCCCTCGAATTTCCAGTTGAGCAAGTCCTTCGAAGAGTAGCACGATACCCCGCCGGCATTGGTGCGGTAGCACTCCCAGTTTTGCCCCGGAACGAGCCATGTTTTGCCCGTTTTATATTCGCCAAACCAGTAGTAAGTTCCTTTGTGGAAAAGCATCCCGCCACCGTGGGCATGAATGATATCGCCGTTGGTATCTTTCCAGATTTCGCCGGATTTGATTGTCTTGTTTTTGTCTAATTTACGAGATGGACTGTTTTGTGCTGTTGCTGTCAGAAAAATAATAAACGTGGCTAAAGAGCACAGTAGAGATTTCCGTGTTTTCATTTGTCAGTTTTATTTGTTATTGAGAACACAAAAATAGCCTAATTCTGTCAGATACACAAACATAGCTCCCGGTGCAACCTATTTTTTGTATTCAACCGGCAAAACCACCGAAAAAGAATTTTCCTTACCCCGATACTTAGCTGCCAGAAACAACGCCACTACTTTGCCATTTTCGAGATATACCTTGGGCATTTCGAAGCGGTCGAATACCATGCTTTCGCCGTTGGCAAATGTGATGTTGAACTTATGCACCAACGAATTAGCCGATAGAGACCAGTCGAGTCCATTGTCTGACTCAAACAGCAACAAAGCGATGCCGTGTTCGGTAATTTTATCTCCGTGGTCTTTGGCAATGCAATAATATTTGCCATCCTGATACCACTCCACATGGTCGTCGATGGGGAAATCGGTTTTGGGTGAGGTGATAAATGGTTTGTCGTAGTCTTTGAAAGGTCCGAGTGGATTTTTTGATAAAGCGATAAAATGTTTTACTACCGTTTTTGTTGTCTTTTGATTGCCCATTACCGACTTGTAAGCCAGAGAGAATTGTCCGTCGGGGCGAATGAAGACAGTAGGAACCCCCATCGTTTTTCTTCCCGGTACGGTATCCAATAGTGGTTTGTCGAAACGCTTCCAGGGTCCATACGGGCTTTTAGCTACCGCCACTCCCACACGTTGGTTGTTTCGGTTTACCCACCATTCAGCATCTCGCATGGTAGGGCGCACGCTGTCGCCGGTTGTTTTCCAGTGTCCGCTGCCTGTGTTGGCTGTATAATATAGATAATATTTTCCTTTGTATCTGACAACGTGAGGGTTGTGTGTCATTTCGCCATCCCAGTACTGACTGCCACGGGCAGGCAAAGTGACATCCGAAAATTTGTAAGGTCCAAACAGATTATCCGCAACTGCATGTGCCACCTCCGAATGTGTGCACCAGGCATCAAATCCTCTTGATTTTGGCCAGCGCGAGAAAAACATGTGATACTTTCCATCGTCACCCTTCACAACACCGTTGCACCAGATGTTGTAATGCTCCATGGCGAAAATCCGTTTTTCGGGATGCTCAGGAATTAGTTTTGTAAAATCGAGCGAACCACTGTTTGGGTTTTGGGCCGACAAAGAGAACGAAACAATTAAAAAAAGAACGACAGTTTTGAGAACGTTTTGTTTTTTCATAATAATAAGTGTTCAATTGAATAGATAGCTGATTGGTTTGCAAATATAGAAAATTCAATCCGTTTTTCCTCCCCAATAATGAATTTTGGAAGAAGAGGGTAGTGGACGGATGGTTAAATCGGGTTTTTCATCTCGTGGGATAATTACCACCGTTTCGCCTTTTTTGATGGAAATCCGGTATTCGTTGTCTCTCAGTTTTTCGATCCGTTTTTTATTATTTCCATAAATAACGGGGTTGATGATATCGGTTTTTATGATGCAGGGTTCGCCGGCCAGACTTGTGACGCTGACGAATTTGGTTTGGCCATTTTGGCGGGTGGCACTCACCAGAAAAGCACCTTCGGCCCGCAGATTGTGAAAGCTGATATCGCTCCACGAATCGGGCAGTGCCGGAAAAACGCGAATTTTATTTCCCCAACTTAGCAACAACATATCGAGTGCCGAACGTACCGACGATGCGGGCGACTCGAAGGTGGGCGGGCCGCTTTCGCTGTAAAAGCCATTGGGTGTGATGGTTGGCGCGTTGTTGGGCATAAATTCCATAGAACGGTTGAGCCAGTGCAATGCCTCGTTGCCATTCCCCAAAGCTGCCCAAACGGACGATGCTCCGGTGAACTTAAACATGCAGTTATCGCCATCGATGTTGGTGAAATTTTCAACCGTTTTTTTCCAGATGGGAATCATTTCCGGACTGTTTTCGATGGTGGTTTCATAGAGTGGGAAGATGGCGAACATGTGGCTGTAGTGGCGGTGTGCACGGGTAAACGACAGGTTACGACCAATGCGAACGCCACGCTCGTCCACCGGATATGTGACCATATTGGCAAGCGCATCTTTCCAGCGGGGCAAATCGGGGTCGGTTATTTTAAGCCTTTCGGCACAATCAATCAGCGTTTTAAAGCCCCAACGTGCCAGGGCAATGTTCATGCTCACATCTTTATCGTTGCCATATTCGTCGCTGAAGGTGAGCGGCATGTGGTATTTGCCATCGCCACCTTTGTAGAGGATGCGCAGGTAAACGGCAAAGGCTTTTTTCATCAACGGATAGATGTGGTTGCGCAGACGGTTTTCGTCCATCGTAAAGCGATAATGGGTGTAATATTGCTGCACGAGCCAGGGCAACACGATGATATTCATGGGTTTTTGCGAAGCGGTATCGGTGGTGAGAAACACGTCGCCCGAAAGGTCGTCGTATCCGGCGGGATTGAGAATGGCGGCACATTCGCTGCGGAATGGTTCGGGTACATTGCGCGAAAGTTTATCGGCATGGCGGTCGAGCAGATTGTACAGCGGCTCTTCCATATCGGTATGATTGGTGATGCCGGTAAAATAGTAGGTGAGCTGCACATTGAGATTGAGCCAAAAAGCCTGCCAAACCGAAGGAAGATACCACGGTCCCAGCAGGTCGATCGGTGGCTGACCGGGATGTCCGGCACTGCCCACACGGTACTGTTGAATCCAGTAGAAACTCTCCAAACGAGGGTCGGGAAAAGTGGCGAAACTTGCCGGATAGTAGCTGTGCCACCGTTGGCGATGTGCTTTTTTCATGGCGGCTTCGCTCTTTTTACGGGCAGCTTTGAGTGTGGCAATGGCATCGGCCACCGAGCCTGTGGCGGGAATTTTCTTTTCGGCCCAACGGTTGGCCACGGTCACATAAACCGAACGGCTGCTGTCGCGTTCCAGCACTTCGTTCCAGGCTGTGGCATAGTCGTCGCCTGCTAGAAGCGGCTGGGTAACAACTTCAATATCATCTGCTTTCGCTACAACAAAAGGCGGGTTGGGGACGTAGTCGGCTTTAGGCCGAAAGCGGTGGCGGGCGCTGTTCCCTTGTTCGGGACGGAAAGAGAAGGTGGCATTGCGTTCGCCCGAAGAGGTTTTTATTTTTACGATAATCACTTTTTCGCCCGAGGGGACATAGCACAACAGCGAAATTCGTCCGGTGCTAGTCTCTATTTCGCCCGTAATTTCGGCATCCCAGAGGTGCGTTCTGAAGTTCGCTTTCACCACATTTCCGGCAGATGTTAGCAGCAATTGCCCGATAGGCAATCGACACCGTTCGTAGATATTGGTTGCCCCGGCGCGGTGGTCGTACACATCGGTGCGGCCAATTTCGAACCGTATGGTATTGGGTTTCGTGGACTCTTTGTAGAGAATGGTTCCCAGCAGACCGTTGCCTACGTATGCGCCTTCGTAATAGTTTTTGGGAATGTTATTCCAGACCAAATCTTGTTTTGAGAGGTATTCGGGCCAGTTTACCTGTAGTTTTACGGGCGAATTGCTTGTTGAAAAGCAACTGTTTGAACCAGCAAAAATAAATATAAGTAATAAGAAAAGAGATATTAACTTGTTCATTTATGGATAGAATAAGGTTATAGAATCTGTTATATCCGGCATTCGGATTGAGAAAAACTCCTGATTTTGCCATGTCATGCATTTTGCGAAACAAAGATACGAAAATTCATATGGAGTCAAATAGTTAATACATAATTATTAATGTACAATTCTGGATTGGAGTAAGCAACAATATATCAATCTGTTAACATGACTATTGATATGGCATTTAATTCTGTTATCAGTTTTGCTTTTTCATGGAAATAGTATTCAAAATGAAATTGGTTTTGGAAGTATTGTTGTAATATATTATATTTAATTTAGTAAATAGGGCTGTATTCGTTTTGGTTATAATAAAAAATGAATGTATCTTTGTTGCGCAAAAAAAAAGCAGCATTATTTTAAGCCAAAAAGAGAAAAAATGATGGGTAAAAGATTCATTCGCATTGAATTTGGTATATATAGTATTGCAATTTGCTTTTTGTGGTAAAAACAGACAGTGCTTTACCGCACCAAAATTTTTGTTTATTGATTTAAATAATGAGAGACAGATTATAACTAATAATTATTCATTCAAACAAAAAAAGATGGCAAATTTGGATTTAAGCAAGTACGGTATTTCGGGTGATATCGAAATTGTACACAACCCAACTTACGAAGAGTTGTTTCAGGCTGAAATTGACCCTGCAAACGAAGGTTTTGAAAAAGGAGTTTTAACAACTTCCGGTGCTGTTTCTGTTGATACAGGAAAATTCACAGGACGTTCTCCTAAGGATAAGTTTTTTGTTAAGGATGCAGTAACCGATGAGCACTTGTGGTGGGATGGCGTAATTAACCGCCCTACAACACCTGAGGTGTTTGCTCATTGCAAAGATCTGGTAACCAAACAACTTTCTACAGCAAAGAAATTATATGTAGTTGATACTTTTTGCGGAACAAACGAAGATACCCGTTTGAAAGTACGTTTCATCATGGAAGTAGCCTGGCAGGCTCACTTTGTAACAAATATGTTTATCCGTCCTTCTCACTTCGAATTGGCTAACTTTGGTGAGCCCGATTTCGTATGTTTGAATGGTTCGAAAACAACAAACCCGAACTGGAAAGAGCAAGGTTTGAATTCTGAAGTGTTTACTTTATTCAACCTGACAGAAAGAATGCAGGTAATTGGCGGTACCTGGTATGGTGGCGAAATGAAAAAAGGTATTTTCGCACTTCAAAACTACTACCTGCCTTTGCGTGGAATCGCTTCTATGCACTGCTCTGCTAACGTAGGTAAAGATGGTGATGTAGCTATTTTCTTTGGTCTTTCGGGAACAGGAAAAACTACCTTGTCTGCTGATCCAAAACGTTACCTGATTGGTGATGACGAGCACGGTTGGGACAATGATGGTGTATTCAACTACGAAGGTGGTTGCTACGCTAAAGTAATCGATTTGGAAAAAGACAAAGAGCCGGACATCTGGAGAGCTATCCGTCGCGATGCTTTGTTGGAAAATGTAACTGTAGGCGAAGACGGAACTCCCGACTTTACTGCAGCTGCTTCTAAAACAGAAAACACCCGTGTTTCTTACCCAATCTACCACATCAATAAGATTGTTGCTCCTTCTCGCGCAGGTCATGCTTCTAAAATCATTTACCTGTCGGCTGATGCATTTGGTGTATTGCCTCCGGTTTCTATTTTGGATGAGAAATCAGCACAATATCACTTCCTGTCTGGCTTTACCTCAAAATTAGCCGGAACTGAGCGTGGTATCACTGAGCCCGTTCCTTCTTTCTCTCCTGCATTTGGTGAGGCATTCCTTACTTTGCACCCGACTATGTATGCTAAAACATTGATTGGCAAAGCTAAAGAACACAATGCTAAAGTATATTTGGTAAACACAGGATGGAATGGTACAGGAAAACGTATTTCGTTGAAAAACACCCGTGCTATCATTGATGCTATCATCGATGGTTCTATCGAAAGTGCACCAACAGTACATGTTCCGATTTTGAATCTTGTTGCTCCTACTGCATTGAACAATGTAGATAGCAATATCCTTGATCCTCGTGATACTTATGCAGATGTTGCTGAGTGGGAAGCTAAAGCTAAATCACTTGCTGCGAAGTACATCAAAAACTTCGAGCAATATTGCGACAATGACGATGCTAAGGCATTGATTCCATCAGGTCCACAATTGTAATCCAAAGACTCATTTTTTGAGTTTTTTATAATACTAAAAGAGCTGTTCGTGCATTCGAACAGCTCTTTTTTTGCTTAATAATATACGGTATAACTGTTTGTTATAGCGGCTCGGTTATTGCAGTTGATTAATAACAATTTTCGCCTGACTTCCGATGATAGAAATAGTGTATTTATCTTTATTTCGTTCGATGTAAATATCGGACGTGTTATTTAACGAAAGGACCTCTTCTCCATTAATTTTCAACGACCTGAATTTCGATGCGGCTAATTTTTGCAGTTGACCGGCAGCCGTAAAACGTACAACTCCAAACCCCTGACAGGTGAGATTGATGTTGATTTTTCCATTGTTTAGTGTAAATGTGGTTTCTGATTGCGAGTCGAACGCTTTCCAATCGGAAAAGGTGTATGAGCCATCTTCGTTTTTGCAATAGTGGTCGTTTTTATCCGGTTTTACACCTAAACGACTTAATTGATTAATATCGAAATTCTTAACAGTTGATTTCACTGCTATTTTCTGAAAACGGGAAGATATATCGTTCCCGGCAAAATCGTGTGAGGCTGCCCCTTCAAGCATTAGTTTACCGCCTTTGGCCACATATTTTTCGAGAAACCGTAGCGACTCTTCGTGCGCGTATTGCGGGTATAGATAGACGACGGCATCGAAGGTGTGGCCATTCATCACCGGTTTTCCATTGGCACCAATGGTGAGTTTTCCGGCGCGAATAACATCCGACGAAACGAAAGCATTGAGGTACCCGGCATCGGTAATGGCTTGCGATTTCTGTTCCACACCAAGGTCGCCGGCAATGTCGTAGCGGTTGCGCGAGGTATAGTTGGGGTACCAGTTGGCCAGTGCTTCCATGCCAAAAACCACCAACAGACGAGCTTCGGGCAATGCGGGATTGAAGCGATTCATCAGACGTGCACAATTTTCTACCTGTTTTATACGTGGGGATAATGCGCTGTCGCCCAAATCTTTCCCCCAGCCCTGCACATCGTTGTAGCCGTGATAAAGGGTGCGCACGCCATACTTCAAATCGGTAAATGCCTTGTGAATTAAGACATTGCCATCTTTGTTGTAATACATATTGTACAGAATATTTGAAGGATAGGAAAAGGCAACTCCCAGTTGGGTGGATAGGCCGGAATGTTCGTCGGTAAAACCATATTTGCGGGGTAACGTCCACCAATTGTTGCCGGTAGTCCATATTTCGTCTTCGGCAAGGTAGTTGTGGTGTGTGTTGTGAAATCCGATGTAAATATCCTGGCCATAGACTTTTTGGGCTTCGCGGCAAACTGCCTCTTCTACCCGAAGCGGCGCGGTGCGCATCAGTTCCATGTAATCGTTGATGGCCTTTATGCGGATTTGGGGTTGATTTTCGGGGGCATAGCGCATGTCGAGAAGTGTTTGGGTAAGGTCGCGACCCGTTTTGGCGCGGTACACACTGCTCATGGGCAAAGAGTAGAGGCGTTCTCTGAAATTTCCTTTGAGCAACCACGGCGGATCGACTCGCACATTTCCATATTCGTCGAGTGCAAATCCCGCAAATGGTATATCGGCATATTTGCGAAATGCCTCGCAGAAGCGGTCGATGGCCGCCTGGCTGTAATTGTCGGCAAAGTTGTAGAAATGCTGACTGAAAATGAGTGCTGTATACCCTTTCAGTTCCGGATTTGTCGCAATTTTAACGTTTACGGTTGCGGCATCTACGATTGTGGCTGCGCATTTGTCGGTAATGTCGCGCAACGTGCCGGGCTTGTAAAATCCTTCGCCGCTTTTTTGAAATGCATAGACTTTGAACAATTCAGATTTGATCAGTTTGGCCTGATTAGCACCTTCGGCTTTGGGCTGACGAATTTTGCCGGCCACAGCCGTGAATGCGCCATTGCCATCGGCATCGAGGGTGATTTCGCCTTCGTTGATGGAGCGGGTGGTGTTTTCGATAGCAACAGGTTTTGTTGAATTCCAGAGCTGCAAGCCGACTTTCAGATTTTGACTATTGGCACGGGCAACCAGTTTTTTGAGGTAGGGGTAACTATAGTCGAAATTGTAGAAATCGACATCGTTGCGGGCAGTGACGAATACGAGTGAAAATCGGGAACTTTGAGCGATACTATCTATGATAGTCAGGTATTTGCCGCTTTCGAGCACCTGTTTATCCACAAAGAAATAGCAAACCTGCGGGTGGTTTTTGTTTATTGAGATGGGTGAATAATGTACCTCTGACTTGCCGGATTTTGCAAAAAGGCTGATGCATGAATAGAGGATAAAAAGGGTGAAATAAAGAAGTTTTCTCATGTTTAAATATGTGCTTAAATGGTTTATCATCCGTATAATTGCATCTGTTTGGTCGTAATTAGTTGATAATCTTTACGATAATAGTACGACGAAACAGATGCAAATTTAGCACATATATTTAGTTTAAAGAAATTGTTGCCGGATATTATTATTCCGATGCGGTTTCCTTTAGAAGTTACCTGACTTTCAGATTTGCACGATCCAACATATTTATGACATCGACTTTACGTTGCTCAGGAATCACAATTAATGTCTCAATTTTTCCCTTTTTCAATACACATTCTATTGTCGTATTTTGAGGTGCATGAAGTTTAAAGCTGACATCCTTATCTTTTGGCCAGGCGGGAAAGAGGTGAATCTTGCTGCCGACGGTTTGCATCAGCATCTCCTGCAGGCCAATCATGCCGCTGCCGCCCCAGTTGTGATCGGGCACCCAGTCGTGACCGGGTCCCCAAAAAGTAGGAAATCGACGCGGTGAATCCATCAATTTTTTCGTGTTATAGTCCCACGCTTCGGCAGTCATGCCCATTCGGGCATAAAAAATGCCATCCTGATGCCAGCTCTGCACCATATTTTTAGGGAAGGTGCCGTGTTTCCAGGTGTTTTGGAAAATAGGAATTTGACGGCTTTCAATATCGAAACTATTGAACGGAAACAACGGATAAAACTGCGGGCACTCCACATTTTGGTACACGAGATAAGATTCGGCCGGTTTGATGATCGAATCACCTTTCACTATATCGTAGTAGAATCCGGGCATTCTATTCAGATATTCCCGGTAATAAATCCGGTCTTTCTGAGATACATATTTTGCGTTAAGAGTAATCAAGTCAGAGAGACAAGCACGTATGCCGGCCATCAGATCGGCCGGGTTTTTGGCTCCCCGGTACGATTCGCACGAGGTGGAAGGGAAGAAGACCAGTTTGCCGTTTTCGTCGAGCGTATTGCCATTGCGCATCTTTTGTCGAATCTGATAATGTTGATCGAAAAACAGAAGCGATGCTTTGATAAATGGCAAATACAGTGAGATGTCGGCTCCGGTAAAACGGTGGTATTCGAGCATCATGTATGCGTGCTCCACCTGCGACTCCCAATGGTACGAAACCGCCATGTTGCTCATGATGCCTTTTTCTACCGGTTTGCCGTAACCTAAAATTCCATTGACCGAGCTGTCGCCAAAAGCGATTTCGGGACCGCGCTGACGGTGCGATTTACCATTCCATCCGTATCCGCAACCGTGATCAAGCCCAGCAGCATTCATGTATTCGCAAAACATGGCGCCTTCGTGGCCGAAATTTTCCCGCACCCGTGCCTGAGCGCCCGAAAGCCCCAGCTGATAGAGGTTGAACTGTGATTTAATGGCATCGAAATCGCCCGCCTTAAGCATTGGCCAGTAGAGCAGCCGCTGGTTTTGAGCCGTAAATACATCTCCTCCCCAGGCACGCCAGTCGGGATCGTAGGTGCGGTGACCTTCCACCAGTTCGGGGTCGAAAGTGAAATTCCCGCCATTGAATTTCGAAGGATAATCGCCAAAGGCATTGCACCCCAACTGATAGCGCATGAGCTGATAGTTGCGCCCCATTTGCCACGCCGTCGATTGGAGATTGACGCTGTCGGGCCACACCACAATCCAGCTACGTTGCCAGAAGTTGTTCCACCATTTTACCGATCGGGCAAATTCTTTGCTTTTCGACTTTTCGGCTTTGGCGTGCAGGTTCAGCAATTGCTTTTTCCATTGCTCCGTATTGGCCGTTTGTTCTATTTTGGTGGAAATGGTAAGGCTAAGCTTTGTTGCCGGCTTGCTGCTTTTTATCCACCAGGCACGATAAGGGGTAGAGAGGTATTTGCCTTCGGAAATGCCATCGGTCTGCCAATCTTTTCCACCCATGTAACCGCCAAAAGTCCGGTTCGAGATGTTGTCGCAAATCTCGTTTTTGTGTGTTTGCATTCCCTGTTGTTCAATTAGGATGCCGGGAAGTGCCGCATCGGCGGGATTTTTGTGGTAAAAAAGGACTCCGTTTTTGTCCGTGGATATGCTATCCTTCAGTTTAATCACCCTGCCGGGATAACCCTCGAGGGTAAAGGTACCGAAGCGTTCGCCGTAGTAGCCATCCTTCAATTCGCGGTCGGCGGTTCGCCAGCTTTCGTAAGCAATGCGGGCCGACAAAGGCTTCTTCGACTCGATATCGAGATGAATGACCGGTTGGAAAACATCTACATGAAATTTAAGTTTTACCTCAAAGTCCGCATCGTTTTTCCCTCCGGCTTTTATTTCGCAATAGCCATCTTTTACTATCAGTTCTTGTCTGAATTTATTCTCTTCTTCAAACGGATTGGGCGAGAGTTTGACCCGCACCCGACCCAGTTTCACGTATTCGCCCACCTCGTTGAAGCAGCCGCTGCGCTGCATGTAAAAGAGCAGATCGCCATTTTCCACCCACACGTTGCAACCCATATCGCCACCTCCCACGGGCATCGATTCCGATGAGTTCCTGCTTTGGGAGTTCCAGATTACATTGTATTTCATCAAATCTGTTTGGCTGAAAATTGCGTTAATCAGGCAGTTGTGCAACAGAAGCAGTGCAAAAATACGTTTTGTCATTATTCTTATTTTTAATATAGATAATAAGAGAGAATTCCGGTTCCTATTTTTTATAAGCCTTTCCCACTTCGGCCAGACGTTTCACCACGTTATCGTCCATCAGTCCGTCGCGGTTGGGCGCGCAGTTGAGCAGGAAGTTGCAGTTGCGTTTGTCCAGCACCCTGAGATGTTTTTCTACGATATTATCGACAGACATCGGGTCTTCGGTGGGGAATTTCAGCTTCCAGAACCAGGCACTTTGGATGGTCGGGCCCTGTTGCGAAGCGTATTTATTGCCTTCGGGTGCCCATTCTCCCATGGGTTCTTCGTAATGGAAAACATCCACATTATTATATACCTCATCCAATGGTCGTTTTCGTCTCAGCTGATAGTGGTCGGTAATCAGGATTTGGGGCTGGAGCGACTTAATATAGTTGTAGAGCGTGTCGTGTTCAGCCTGTGTCCATTTGGTACCGCAGTTGCCCCATCCGTCAAAAGTGATTGAGCGAAATTTGCCGTAGTTGGTCAGCAGCTCTTTCAGTTGTGCTTTGATGTTGATGATATCCTCGGGGGTAATGTCGCCTTCGATGCCCAAAGTTCTGTCCCAAATTGAGAAATAGATGTGCGGTTCGATGCCCTGTTTACGGAAAGCATTGCAATATTCGCGCACAATATCTCGGCCTTTGAGCGGCGATGAGGCTACGTCGTAGGTGGTTACCTTGCTGTCCCACAGGCAGAACCCGTCGTGGTGCTTGGTGGTGAGCACGGCGTACTTCATTCCGGCACTTTTGGCCGCTTTGGCCCATTGGTTGCAATCGAGCTTGGTCGGGTTGAAGGACATGGGGTCTTTTCCGGGTTCCACCCACTCTTTTTCATGGTATGTCCCCATGTTGAAATGGATGAACATACCGAATTTCAGTTTGGTAAAATCTTTGCGCAGCTTTTCGAGATTTTGGCCGTTGGCCGAAAAGGCGAAGCAAAGCAGTAGCGACAATGCGATGTTTTTTGTTCGATTTTTCATTTTGTGAAATTGGTTTTATTGTGATATTAATTGATATTTAGTTCCTTTCTTTGTGTTGAATGTCAATGTGTATGTAACGCCATCTTTCTGCGAAACGGATTTTATCCCTTTTATTTTCAATGGGATAGCCGAGCGAATGATGCACTCGCCACCCTGTTTGGCAGTAATAACAACCTTTGTAGGCAGGCTGTTTTTCCATTCTATATCGACTTCGAAACCGCCACGTGCACAGAGTCCGCGCACAGAGCCGTTAGGATAGGCCGGCGAGAGGGCAGGTAGTATTTCAATTTCGCCCAAATGGCTTTGCATCAGCATCTCGGCAATGGCGGCGGTCATGCCCAGATTGCCGTCGATCTGAAAAGCTTTGAAGAAGAGGCAGGTGAAGTTCGGACTCAACGCGTTTTTGAAGTGGGTATTGATTACTTCCTGTACCATATCGCCCTTATGCAAACGCGCCCACCAGTTGGCAGAAGAAGAGCCAATCCACGACCCGGCACCGTAATTAGTCCAGGGTTTTTGGTATTCGAGGGATTTTTGAAAGGCTTCGGCAAGTGCTGGTGTTTTGCGGGGCGAGATTCCGTTGCCCGGCGCCAATGTCCAGCCGTGTGCCATTTGAGACTCGTGTCTCTCGTAAGCATCCCACGGATCGAGCCACTCCTGAAGTCTTCCCGTTTTGGGGTTTATCTGATTAGGTGCCAGTTTGCTCCGGGCAATACTTACGCTGTCGCAAAAAGGTTTGTCGAGATCGAGAATTTTTGCCGCATCGAGGCAATTGGTAAATAGGTCACGAATAATCTGCATATCCTGTGTGGCGCCTTTGCAGGCCCAGCCTTTTGACCCATCGGGCAGTTTGTAATAATTTTCGAAAGAAACAGCCGGATTATCCACCAACCAACCGGTTTTGGCATCCGTTTGCAGCACATCGAGAAAATAGAGCGCCGCGCCACGCATCAGCGGATAGACCTCTGCCAGATATTTTTTATCCAAAGTAAAGAGATAATGATCCCAGAGATGACGGCACAACCAACCGTTGCTCACCTGATACAACGACCAGCGACCGGTGACTGCCACAGGGTGAGTAACCCGCCACACGTCGGCGTTGTGGTGCGTCATCCAACCGCGGGCACCGTAGAGGTCGCGGGCAGTTTTAGCACCATCGATGCTCAGTTCGCGGGTCATTTTTAGCAATGGTAAATGGCATTCCGAGAGGTTGGTGATTTCGGCAGGCCAGTAATTGATTTGCACGTTGCAGTTGAGCGTCCAGTTTGAGCTCCACGATGGAAATACATCTTTGTTCCAAATGCCCTGAAGGTTCGATGGATGCGGGGAATCGCCGCGCGAAGCCGAGATAAGCAGGTATCGGCCAAACTGAAAGTAAAGAGCCGTCAGCGCGGGGTCTTTGCCCGGTGTAAATTGCTTAATACGTTGATCTATTGGCTTGTATTCTGCACTATCGTGACCCAAATCGATACCCGAACGGTTGAAGAGTTTAGAGAAATCGGATGTATGGGATTCCAGCAACTTCTTGTAACTCTGTTTCGATGCGTTGTTGATATCGCTAGCGCAAATGCCGGAATAGTCTTTTCCTTCGGTATAAGGGTCTTTGTCGAAACCGTTGTAGCTGGTTTGCGCTGCCAGAATAAGCGTTACTTCGCTTGCATTTTTCACCAAAATAGAATCGCTACCGGTAATTACTTCGCCACCCTTGTTGAGCACCCGAACGGTCGATTGAAACAGCATTCCCTTTCCATCGATGTATCCATTGGTTTTGCCAAACATGGTGAGGTGCACCATTGTTTTTCCTTTCAAAATCAGCTCATTGCCTTTGGCCTCGGTTTTCGATTGCAGCTGACTTGTTAGTTTTATACTGAAACTCAGTTCCGGCTTATTTGCTTTGAGGTGCACCACCATCACCTGATGCGGATGCGACACAAACACCTCGCGTTCGAAGTTCGTAGAGCCAATGGAATAGGTGGTGCGTGTTACCCCATGTTCGAAATCTAGGCTGCGTTTGTAATTGGCAATTACGCCCCGGTTTCCGTAATTCAGCGTCAAATCGCCCAGCGGCTGATAACTCTCCATCCAGGGGCCGAGCATGGTGGTATCGATCATTTTGCCGGCTTCGATGGTTTTGCCATCGTTAATCAGCCCGCGGATTTGTCCAAGGTATTTGTTGCCTTTTTTAACGTCGTATACTTCGGAACGTACCGTCCACAGGTTCGACTCGTTGAGATTGATGGTCTCTTTGTCCGTGCCGCCCCACACCATTCCGCCAATTCGTCCGTTGCCAATGGGGTAGGCTTCGAACCACGTTTTCGCGGGTTGATGCGAGAAGTAGCCGGTGGTCTGCTTTTCTTTTTTTTGACCAAAAACAAAAATGCAGGAAAAGAGACCAAGAGATAACAGATAGGTTTTAATTGGTTGCATTTTATTTGATTAAAATGATTTAGATATACGAATAACAAATCCTCCGCCTTTGACCATTCGGATATTCAGTTTCGATTTTTGGTTCACAGATACCGTTTCCATCAAATAGTCGGTGCCAATACGGTCGGCATTGGGTCCGTCTTTTACGATTTGTGCAGTGTAATTGCCATTACCCAAAAACGAGAAGTCGAGGGCGATGTTTTGCTCTTTATCGCCGGTCATACCTGCCACGAACCATTCGTTTCCGGTTTGCCGGGCCTCCACGAGATATTCGCCGAACACGCCTTCCAACACACGGGTATCGTCCCAAACGGTCGGAATTTTGCCCATAAAGCGGGTAATCTCCGGCTCGCGATCGTACACCGACGGGGCATCGCAAAGCATTTTAAGCGGTTCGTTATAGATTACAAACAATGCCACCTCGTTGCCGCGGGTTCCGTGCACCGACGGAAGTGTAAAGTGTAGGCTATGACCGGATTGAAGATTGCGCATGCCGCCCGGCGTAAAGTCCATCGGACCCTGCAAGCCGCGGGTAAATGGCAGCATCATTTTGTGAGCCGATGTCACCTTATCGTCGAAAAGCTTGTTCCACTCGTTGCCGGCCACAGCTTCGTAGTTGATAATGTTGGGGTAAGTGCGCTGCAATCCTGTGGGCTTGGCGGCACCGTGAAAATCGACTAGCATTTTACGTTGTGCCGCTGCTTTGGCTATCTCTTCGTAGATGCGAATGCCGGTTTGATCTTCGCGTCCAAAGAAATCACATTTGATACCGGCAATGCCCAGTGAGGCAAAGAGATCGAGCGCCTTGTCGAGCTGGCGGTGCATGGTGTGACCGGGGCACCAAACTATTACTTTTACATTTTTGGCATTGGCATACTCCACAATTTTACGAATATCGACATCGGGATTGAAGGCTGTCAGGTCGTGCTTGTCGGTCCAGAGCCAGTCGATCAACAGATATTCCAGTCCGTATTTGGCCGCAAAGTCGATGTGGAAAAGGTAGGTTTGCGTGTTAACGCCCCCCTTGAAGTTCTGACCTTCCACCACATAGTCGTGCCACCATTCCCAGGCCACTTTGCCGGGTTTGATCCATGCGGTCTCTTTCAGTTCGCAGGGTTTGGATAGTTGGTACACGAGGTCGCAATCGGCAAAGGTGCGGTCGTCGTCGCTGATAACCATCAATCGCCACGGATATTCGCGCGCGCCGGATGTTACGGCCAGATAATCGGCCTCTTTAGTGGGCACTTCCGAATAGTTGCTAAAACCACCGATTTTTGTTGAAAGGGCATATTTTTCGAATGTTCCGGTCAGGAAATTCTCATAGTCGCTGCCCCGGTCGAGAAAAAGACTCGGGTAGTCGTACAGCCCGGCTTCGGTAATGGCCACTTTCACGTTGGGCGTCGACTGAACGATAGCAGGCAGGTAGATTTTCTTTTTCTCCGATTTTATGTTGTCGAGCGGCGATTGCTTGTAGCAGGTTTCGTAGCTGCGCGAGTCGAGCAGCCAGGCCGAAACCCCAAAGCTGAAACGATAGGAAACCTCTTCGGCTTTTACCGTAACCTGTTTTTCGTTTATCGAGGTGACGAAACGATAGGCTGCCCCGTTGTTGTAGGCACGAAACTGCACCGCAAAACCGCCTTCGAAGTTGAGCGTCACTTGGTTGTAATTGTCGCGTATCTCTTTGCGGCTGCCGTAAACGGTTTTGATTTTTTGATCGACAGCTGTCGTTTCCGACTTAATGAGTTTGGGCATAGCTCCCAAAACGGCATTGTTGACCGACAGGCTGAGCGGCGAAAGATCCATCACCCTTTCGCCTTTAAACGATACCATGTAATAGATTTTTTCGCGAAGCACCACTTCAATTGCGATGTTTTTGTCCGGCGAAACCACCGAGATGTTTTTCTGTGCAAATGCCGGGCAGATTGCTACGATAAAGAGCAGGGTCAGGTGGAATTTGTTTAGTTTGTTCATATTTTTTTTAGTTACGGGTTACAAGTAAAAAAGTAAACGGGTAAACGAGTAGACTAGTAAACGGGTAAATATTTTTCTCAGTGTAACTCAGTGTATCCTCAGTTTAACTCAGTGTATTTTTTAAATTACAAGTTTTAAGTTATAAGTCAGACAATTACAATGAGTATAATTATACCGGCACTAGTAACTAGTAACTTGTAACCAAAAAAGTCATTTTGTTGCAACAATCAATCGGGCCGTACGTGGGGCCAGATTTTTCACGGTGTATGTACCTTCAAATTCTCCTATTCTTTCATCTGTCCAGAAGTCGGTGAGCGTCGGTTTTCCTTTGAGTTTTACCGATAAATCGATGGTGTCGGTTTCGCTCCAGTTGAAGAAATAGTAGTATTGCGTGTCACCCAGATCGGTAACGCCGGTTTGCATCTTTCCGTCGGAAAAGCGTGCGCCGCAGCCGGTGGGTTTGAGTAGCTTCTTCACCATTTTAATTTCGTAATCGCCCAGTTTCGAGGCTTTATCGCCGCTAAGCATCAATCCTCCCACAGCGTGAATGGCGGTGGCGTGAAAGATAAACTCGTTGGGGGCAAGGGGTGTTTTTCCGGCAAATAGATCGTCGTTTGTCAGGACAATGCAATCGGGATCTGTTTGCCAGAGCGAGCCGTTTTGCCACGCGCGGCTCAGGTTTTCGAAAGCTGTTTTTCGGAATGCAGACCAACTTCTACTGATATCGTCGCTTGTGCGCATGGCCGTTACCAGTCCGAGAGACGGCCACATAGGTGCGTTGCAACCCAATACCACCGTGTTTTTGTCGCACCCTTTGAGTATGGCTTCCATGCCGCGCCGGTAGGCTTCGATGCGGGTGGCTTTTTTATCGAAATGAATGCCACTGTGAATGGCGCCCCAGAAGTTGGCATCGAGCTTGAAGTAGTTTACACCCCATTTTTGGCGCATGGTACGGATGACGTTTTCGAGGTGCTTTTGCACTTCGGGATGCGTGCCATCGAGCACATACCACGGGCCCGAACGCCAGCCCCCAAATCCAACCTTGGCGGAATTGAGCGGATTACCCTCTGCATCCTTTACAAACCAATCGGGGTGCTCACGAAAAACGCGCGATTTCTTTTCGGCAATAAACGGTGCTACCCAAATTGCGGGCTCAAAGCCTTTGGCACGGATGGCCGAGAGCGTTTTTTGAAGATTGCCGTATGCCGGGTTCTCGTCGAGCCAGTCTCCCATAAAAGGCTGATATCCATCGTCGAGTTGGATGTATTTCAGTTCGGGCAGCGATTTCGACAAAAGGTTCAGATTTTCTTCGATGATGCGGTGTGTCACCTTCGGTCCGTAGCAATACCACGAACACCAGCCGGTGGGGATGGCGCGGGTTGTACGTTTGGGGTGATTTTTAGCAATCAAACCGGCAAAATGGCTGAGCAATTCACTCCGGTTATTTCCTCCGAGCACCACAAAATCTTCGAGTTGCCACGTCTCACCCGGTTTTAGTTCGAGCCCTTCGGCATCTATAGAGATTTGCAGGCGCAGACTGTCGTAGCTGATGCGACCAATAAACTTGCGGCACGACGAAAAGCCGAGAACAAGCTGACTCTCCGGCTCAACACTCACCGACAACATGCCATAAGCTGTATTCATGCTGTGGGGGCGGGGTATGCGGTAGTGTTTTTCGTCGTTGTAGCTGCTTATGTTGATGGGTTTGGCCAGTGTACCTCCGTGTTGGTGCAGCATTTGGAAACCTTCGCCGTAAATCGGACAATCCGCATTCAGGCCATGTTTTGGGATATCAAAAAGAACGATGTTGGAAATGCGCAATGTTGTACTACCCGTGTTTTTTATCTCCGATTTGCAAACGTTACCTCTCCATTGGCGATGTACATGTATCAGTTTTGTGGACAACAATTTTCCCTGAGCATCTTCTATCCAAACTGCTGATTTCCTTAAAAGTTCAAAAAAGGCATTTGTTTGGGAAAAACAAACAGAGCCAAAACCAAAGAAAAAAAGCAGGAAAGTGAATTGTCTTATAGTATTAATCATCAGAATTATAGAATGTTATTATTGCGTTATATTTAAAAAGGGTTCTATCGAAAACCAGGTTACTGTTTGTTCCAGTCCGGATTGGGTTTCATCGTTTTTGCAGGAACC
>CAZHNZ010000021.1:0-42736 GCA_964534355.1 uncultured Parabacteroides sp. | reverse complement strand
ATAGAGCATGCCGATTTCGAAAAGCTGATTTCAGAAACAGAAAGAACTGGCGACACCCGGCAAAGCATTCGCTTATACTACCTCTGGCTGCTGAAAGAGCTGAAAGAGAAAAACCTGATAAACTGGCTTCCGGAAAAAACGAATACAGACTATCTGTATGAATTGAAAGATGATACTCTACGAAAACAGTTTGAACACCTATCGTATTTGTACAGCTACATCTGGTACGGCGAGTTTTCTATTTCTGACAAAGAATATCATGTGGCAAAAGAGGCATTTCTGTCTTATTTGAGAAAGGAGCGTCAGAATGGATAAGACTTTCAAAACCTATCTTGCAGTTTCACTCGGGTTTGTGCTTTTGTTTCTTTTGATCGTTGTGTTTCAAAGAGAACCTGCCAACTGGACACCCACCTACTCTCTCGACAAAAAGGGCCCGTTGGATTTGTATGTATTCAACCACGAATTTGAAAGCCTGGCAGGTAACAACAGGATTAAACGCGTGACGGTCACCCCGTACGAATATATCTCTGAAAACGATTCACTGAGCAATTATCTGATCATTTACCAATCAAATATGTATTCAGATGATTCGGTTTTACTGAGTCAGGTCTACAAGGGTTGCAACCTGTTTGTTTTCACGGACAAACAGTACAACTCAATTCCGGATTCATTATACCTGAAATTTTATTTCGAAAATCCGCTGAATGAAAATCCGCTGGAAAACAGCGTCAATATGTCGCTGACAATGAAAAACTGGGGCAACAAAACGTATTGTCTGAATCCGGTATTCAGCTCGATGAGGCTCGACGAGGCAGATTTGTCATGCACCACTACTCTGGGCACCATTCAGACACAGGACAGCATCTCTTCGCCCAACTTCATTCGCGTAAAATATGGCAAAGGGTACGTTTACATCCACACCCATCCTGAGGTGCTTACAAATATGGCGCTGTTATCGCCCGACAATAGCTCATCCGGATATGTCGCTCACGTTTTATCCTATATTTCTAAAGACAAACCCATTGTCTGGTTCGTAAAGGGTCAAACAAATAATATAAATATTCCGATAAACGAGACTGTCCTGTCTGTTATTTTCAGGTACCCCTCTCTGCAAATGGCCTGGTTGATATTTGTATACGGCATCGTACTTTTTCTGATATTCAATGCAAAACGCAGGCAACGCACCATTCCGGTCATTAAACCGGCAAGAAACACAACTGTGGAATTTGTAAAAACAATAGCAAATCTCTATTTTCAGGAAGGTGAAATACCGGGTGTTGTAGAAAAGAAAATCGTCTATTTCTTAAATCGTATCCGATTGAAATACTACCTGGACACAAGCATTCTGAACGAATCATTTGTGGAAAAACTGCACAGCAAGTCGGGCAAAGACAAAGAGTTGATTCGCAGCATTGTATCATTTATCAACACATTCGAAAGAAACAAAACAGCCACACAAAAAGAGTTAATAATCTTCAGCAAAATGGTTGAAAAAATGTGGCTCGAGAACGACAAACATCAACATAGCAATAAACGATAAACACCAATAAAGAAGCAAGAATTATGGAAAACAATCCGATAGAAACAACAGATATCCACTTCGAAACCCGCATCAATCTGAGCGAACTGCAACAAAGCATGGAGGCGGTAAGGCAGGAACTTAAAAAGGTAATCGTAGGGCAGGACAAAATGATTGAGCACCTGCTGGTGGCCATTCTGGCAAACGGCCACGTTTTGCTGGAGGGCGTGCCCGGTGTGGCTAAAACAATAGCGGTCAAACTAATGGCCAAAGCACTGGATCTCAAATTCAGCCGCATTCAGTTTACGCCGGACCTCATGCCATCCGACATTCTGGGCACATCTGTTTTCGACCTGAAGAAAACAGAATTTGAATTCAGACCCGGACCGGTTTTTGCCAATCTGGTATTGATAGATGAAGTGAACCGGGCTCCGGCAAAAACACAGGCTGCTCTGTTCGAGGTAATGGACGAGCGCCAGATTACAATAGATGGAAAATGCTACCCAATGGATGCGCCTTTTTTGGTGATGGCTACCCAAAACCCGATTGAACAGGAGGGAACCTATCGCCTACCCGAGGCCCAACTGGACCGGTTTATGTTTAAAATTATCATTGATTATCCGAGCCTTGAGAATGAGTTCGAAATTATTCGCCGCGAACACGAAGCGGTGGATGGCGACAAAACAGCCGACGTACACCAAGTACTGAACGGTGAAAAAATTACCCGCTTCAGATCGCTGGTTCGTTGCATAATCGTCGAAAAAGAGATCATCGAATACATCGCCCGAATAGTTAATCAAACGCGCGAAAACTCATTCCTGTACCTCGGTGCATCACCCCGCGCATCTATTGCCATACTGAATACCGCCAAAGGATTTGCCGCTCTGCACGGCCGGGATTTTGTCACCCCCGACGATGTTATTGATTCGGCTGTGGTGGTACTACAACATCGTCTTATCGTCTCTCCCGAAAAAGAGATGGAAGGGCTCAAAGCTGACGAAGTTGTCAAACAAATCATCAAATCAGTAGAAGTACCCCGCTAAATGAAAGCATTTAAATCTTTATATATTAATCTGCTTTTTTTCCAAATCCTGATGGGCATTGGCGGGTTATTCTTTGTCTCTTTTTTCGTACACTGGCTCTACATTGTAGCCGTAGCTCTGCTATGGATATTGGTTGCAGCATTGGTTATCGATATTTTTATCCTGTTTTCGTCGAAAACGGGCATCGATGCCATACGAAAATTGCCCGAAAGACTGTCGAATGGAGATGACAACACCATACTGATCCGGATTTGCAACAACTATCCGGTTCCGGTGTCCGTAGAGATTATCGACGAAATACCTTTTCAGTTTCAAATACGGGATTTTCTGATTCGAACCAAACTTCCCCGCAAATCGGACAAGGAGATTCAGTATCTGCTAAAACCGACCGAACGGGGAGAATACCTCTTCGGCAAATTAAACGTATTTACCAAATCGCCTATCAGACTCACCGCTAAACGGTTTGTGTTCTGCGAAAATGCAACTATTGCCACCTATCCGTCCTTCATTCAGCTCCGGAAATACGATATGATGGCTTTTTCAAATATTCTTTCCGAATTCGGGCTAAAACGTATTCGCCGGATCGGACATACCATGGAATTCGAACAAATCAAAGAGTATGTGCAGGGCGATGATCTTCGCACAATAAACTGGAAAGCAACGTCTAAAAAAAATGCACTGATGGTCAATCAGTATCAGGACGAAAAGTCGCAACCCGTTTTTCAGGTTATCGACACCGGACGAACGATGCAGATGCCTTTTCTCGGACTCACTCTGCTGGATTACGCCATCAATTCGACCCTGGCCCTGAGTAATATTGTTATGAAAAAACAGGACAAAGCCGGGATGTTTACCTTCTCCAGAAAAGTAGAAAACTATGTGAATGCTGATCGCAAAGCCGGACAAATGAACCGGATGATGGAGACTCTGTACCGCATCGACACCGACTTTGCCGAGAGCGACTTCAGCCGGCTTAGCACCGATTTGAGAATGGCGGTCAAACAACGTAGCCTCATATTACTATACACAAATTTCGAAACAGCAGACGCACTCCGACGCCAGCTCCCATTCCTCAAAGAAATTGCCCGAAACCATCTGCTGATTGTCATTTTTTTCGACAATACAGAACTCAATCAATTGATTCACGAACCAACTAAAACAGTAGCTGGCGTATTCGACAAAATAATAGCCGAAAAATTCGCCTTCGAAAAACGGGTGATCGTCGGCGAACTCAAAAGATATGGCATTCAATCCATTCTCACTCAACCCGAAAATCTGACACTGGATGCCATCAACAAATACCTGGAGCTAAAAGCCAGAGGAATGATATGATGCACAATCCCCTGGCTTAACCCCAAAACAACCTAAAAAACAGACTTACCCCAATTCTGACAAACTAATACAAATACCCCTTTATAATAAATTTATTTCTTGATCAATTTGCGCTCCACCAATCCTTCATCCGTTTGTATCCGAAGCGTATAAATGCCAGTAGCCAAATTACCCACTGAAATTGTTTCGTTGTCTGTAAACTGTTTTACAAGTACCAGTTTCCCATCAATTCCAAACACCTTTAGATTTGCGTTACCTTCTATTCCTTTAATTTGAATAGTGGAAGTGGTGGGGTTAGGAAAGACAGAAACTTTAATAATTTGTATTTCTTTCAAACCAGAAATGATACTTTTAATAGTTATATACCCTGACTTCACCTTCACTTTTGGATTTCCTTCATTCAGCATCAATTCATTACAATCAATATAAAATGCGTCACCCACCACAAGCGTCTTATTGAAATATATTTTTAAAGTTGCAATTTTACCTGCTTTTGTAATTGGAGTTACTCCCGACAAAGCAAAACTAGTCTGATTTTTACCTAACTTAGCAACTAATTGCCAACTCTCGGTAAGTGTTCCCAAGGAACTCACTTTGATACTGTCGATTTTTGCGAACGAACTCATGGCTTTACCTGATAATGAAATAACGCCCTTGCCCGTTGGCAAATTACCTAAATCTATCGGTATTGTAATCGATTGTTTCGTTACAACAGCCGCAGAATCCCGAACATTAACCCATGTATCATAAATAGTTATGGCAGCTGATGTTTTTGAGCCATAAGTATCCCTAACTAATAATTTAGTAACTCCTCCTGAAATTGCTGTCAGGTACCCGGAGTTATTAACAGATGCCAATGTCGTATCTTCAACTTGCCAGGAATAAGGAGCTGCACCTCCGGAAACCGTGAACTGCTTTTTATCTCCGGCATACATCTCTACAGAAGCTGAAGAAATTGACAGATTTGGTAATGACTTGATAGAAAAATAACCGTTTCTATTCTTCGAATTAAGTGTCTCATTTAGTATGGTTTCATCGAAATTTATAGAAGAAGCCCCTGAATTAATGTCTGCAATTTTGAATCTGAGTTTGAAAAGAACACCTGATCCGGTAATCCCTTTTGATCCGGCAAAAGTAACAATTAGCTTTCCTGACTGGGAAGAATATTCAAGAGTTGCATTGCCATCCAGTAATGAGTTCGCTATAGTCAAACCTTTAAATGCAAGAACATTTTCACTAAAAGAAAAAGAAAACTTCCCGGCAAAAATCTTTGTAGCATCTAAATTCTCCAAAAGAACAGGAATGTCGATAAAATTATTCTGATAAAAGTTTGTGTCACGAATAGATGCCCTGAGACTCCTTATTTCGATTTCACCAGTTTCACCTTTATATCCTTTGGCATCATAAGCCTGTACTTTGATTGAACCTCGTTTCAGGGCTGTTAATTTTCCATTAGAATCAACTGTTGCAATACTATTATCACTTACTTTCCAGGTATATGGATTCGTTCCTCCTGATACTGAGAACTGTTGTGTATCACCAATAGTTAACAGTGAACTAGACGGACTAATACTTATTACCGGTTTTGCTTGTATTGTGATATAGCCATTCTGGCAGGTCAGGACAGGATTCCCTTCATTGACATAATTAGTACTCACACCATCTTTAAATTGTAGATTTGACCCTGAACTTATCAGAGCAAACCTGAGATTTAGCAAAATACCCTTTCCTGTTAATGCTGTATTCCCGGCACCGGCAATAGATAAATAAGAGGTGTAATCCTTTACAATCAAATCTCCAAATGACTGGGAGATGGTACCCGTAGTACTTGCTCCCAGGAAAACAACATTTGAAGCAGAATAGGTTATCTGAAATTGATAAGCAGTCACTTTACTACTAGTAATATCATCATCCAGATAGACAGGTACAGTGAGCGTATCACCGGCAATGCCGGTAAGGTTGGGTAACCTTACCGTAATAGCCGCGTACAATTGCGTCATTCCTAACCATAGGAGCAACAGCATCATTGTTGATTTTCGATTTATAATCATACCTTTTGATTTTTGTCTATTGTTCGATGATTAATTTCAGAGTCTGTGTTTGCTGACCTACAGTCATTCGCACAAAGCAGATGCCACTGGTATTAGCGTTTAACTTCACTGTATAATCACCGGCGCTATGTATTCCATTAGCTAAAACTGATATCTGTCGGCCCGTAATATCGTACAAAGTTATAGTCACCAAATCTTCTGCGGCAACATGATATCTGATCATACCATCTGTTCTGACAGGATTAGGATAGATGGCAATCATATTTTTATCTTGTGGATTAGAAATTAGTCCGGTGGACATTTCTCCAATCTTCAATTGGATGGGCTGAGCAGAAGATGTAAAATCTTTTTCGTTCACCAGAAATCTATCAACAATGATAGACGTTACTGCATCCGAATTAAGATCCTTAACCGGTGCAAAAGTAATTCCGGCGACTTCAGCAGACGTTCCGAGAGCATTAGTGCCGGCTAGTGCAATTTTAATCTGTCCTGCCACTTCGTCTATATGGTAATCGAAGAGTCTTCCTTTGGCATCCTTTCCAACTTCTACTCGGATCGGTTTGAGCAATTTGTTGTCATAAGAAGCCGCTATATCAACTGCAAGCGCCCTATTTCCATTTTCAACCAATACAGGAATGGTAATGGATTTATTTGTGTTGACAGTGATTTCACCCGGCTTCAGGCTTAAATCCTCAATTGAAGCACTTCTTAACTCTGACGGAAAGACATTATTTACACCAGCCACATATTGAAGAATCAGGGTTCCATCGTATGAGGTGATAGTTCCATCTCCACTTACATCCGCAACACTTTTTTGAGCTGTTGATAAAGTAACTGAACCTACTGCATGTTGTAACACAAGTGATGCATCATATGCCTGAACCGAACCATTCAGACTTACATCACCCGCCAGAGGATTTGATGCGCCGGATGTTTTAAATGGAGCATATTTAACTTTATCGGAGATTTTGCCCCCTTTTCCTCCTGTATTGGCAGAATAAGTTGGACCACTATTGTCACCCCACCAGCAATTTGTAGCATCGACATTGAAAGATTGATTTACGTTGTTAATTGCAAACGATCTATTGTTGATAAAGTCACAATTATTAATTTTAGGATCAGATGCTCCATAAATGATAATACCATTATCATTATCAGAGATAAGTGAATTTGAAATAGTCGGGCTTGCGGCAGTCATTGATATAGCTCCACTTGAGTTATTGGTATATTTAACGATACAATGATCAAGTTTACATAAATTGTCTAATGCAACATCTTTAAAATCAATTCCATTCCAACAATAGTAAGTGTCTTTTGGGGTAGATGCTATACTGTCAGCATTCGTATCTCCACCGTAAAAGTCATCTCTAATATCGGTAAAAACTATAGTGCTATCCGGTGTCGAACCCCCAATTGCTAACAAGCCTCTATTAACATTAAGTTTTGACCATTGATTAAACTTACAAACAACTCCGGGATTCACAGTTAATGCAACACTAGTGCCTATTGTGTAATCTCCTGAAAAATAATATGGAATATTGTTTATTCCGCCAAAATTTCTTTTTGATAAAGTTGCATCCTGAACCAATTCCTCAGATAGAACACCTATAGCTTTATAAGTTGTTCCTGAAATAGCATTTCCATTTGTTGAAGCAGGATAAGAAACCAATGAAAGCGAAATAGGGGTATAAACCAAGTCCTTGAAACTACAACTGTCAATTTTTGGAGATGAAACTCCGTTTAAAACAACACCCCATTTCCCGTTTATAAATTTTGAATTTTGAATTGATGGAGATGCCTGCAGTAAATTAATTCCTCTCTCAGAAAAGTTAAAAATTGCATTGTTTATTAAGCTTCTATCATCGCTAATATCCTGGAATGAAATAGCATGATTTCCTACATTCTTTTTATCAGGTGAGTTTGCAATGCCGTCATTTTTTGTATCATATGGATTCCCAAAAGTGTCATCGTTTACATTTGTGAAAATAACAGGTTCTTGTTTTGTCCCATTAATTGTTATACGACCAGAAACATCAAAGAATTTTGAATTATTTGATTTAAAAACTATACCTGATGGGATTATCAAATGTGTTCCCGAATTAACACTACATTCCGCATTAAAATAATAACTCATATTACTGAAACCCGCAAAATCTCGTTTCGGTATTGTAGCATCAGTTGCAAAATTCTCTCTGGTTATACCAATAGCATTTATCCCAATATTTGATATTTTATTGTTAATAAAAGCTGGATTACTAAACATACTCATTGTTATCGGAGTGTGTGATATGTTATTAAACTCGTTGTTTGATATTTTAGGAGTTGCACTTCCAAAAACTCCAATTGCAGAAGTTGATGAATGCTCAATACGACAACTGTCTATGGTTAAATCCGTATTAAAAACTCTTATATTTCCGTAGTTGTTGTATGTGCCATCCCATTCACTTCCGCTTCCACCGTAATTAAAAATACAATTTCTTAACAGATTTGTATTGCCAATTGACGAACTATTGAAACGGATATCCCCCCAGCTTCCTCTTGCAGGAGTAGAATTATTTCCATCTCCGTTTGTATCCCCACCTTTTGAGTCGTCTTTGATTGATGTAAATGTGATTGGCTGGGTTTTTGTACCGATCGCAACCAAAGCACCATTAACAATTAAACCGTTGTTATTATAATTGCTATTTGGGTGTTTAATTACTACTCCTTCTTTTATAGTTAAAGTTGTATTTGGCATAATAGTTAATCTGTCTACAATATAGGCTACATTATAAATCCCCCCAACATCACGTTTTATTAATGTTGCATCGGTCGACAGATTACCTTCAATAATTTTTATACCGTTACTTCCGTTGCCCATAAACGCAAATAACGGAGAAGTAAAATTAAATTTAGGATTAGATGTCAAAGACATTGCTATGGGATCTGCACCACAATTTTTAATTGATACTTTATTGGTACAATCGGTTGTCGATGAACCTTCAAAACGCAAACCGAACTGGTAACTGTCGCTAATCAAAGTATTTGAAACAGGAGCTGCAGCGTTATTGTATGTTATAATAGAATAACGACCATATTCTCCATTTCCACCACCATATAATAATTTGCAATAATTTATTGAACTGAACGAATCATCCGATGTTGCTCTAAATACTATTCCGCCCCAATTCCCTCTTGCTGCCGCAACGGCATTTCCATCATTTCGGGTATCTTTGGGTACACCATAATTATCATCATTTATTGAGGTAAATACGATAGAATCTGTAGCCAGCCCACTTGCTTTAAAACCGCCATCCACGTAAATATTGTTTTGCATTTTTATGACAACACCCGGATTTACTGTAACATTGGTACCTGAATTAATATTTAAATCACTCAATAATACATAACTAATGTTGTTATATCCGGCTACATTTCTTTTTGATATTGTTCCACTTACGCCTAATGTTTCACCAATTATCCCTAAGGCATTCCATCCATTATTTGTAAAAGTAATATTCTCTAGTGTCGGATTTGCAGAAACAGAAAATGAGATTGGCGTGTTTTCTGAATTCAAAAACTGTGTATTTTGCACAATTGGATTTGATGCCTGAAAAGCAAACAAACCATATTTGTTATCTTTAATTGTACAGTTGGATATTGTAGGTGAAGAATTTATAGACGTTACTGCCCCACCACCAATATAATGTGGATTATAATACCTACTCGACATACTTGCATATTTAATTGTACAGTAATTCAGCTTGCATTTTGAATCGTCACTACTGCCTTCAAATATGATACCACTCCAATTGTCTCTTGCCGGGTTAGTTTGCGTTCCGTTCTTATTGGTATCACTCGGATTTCCTATATTATCATCATGCACAGAAGTAAAGGTTATTTGATTTTTACCAATTCCTCCATTTGCAACTAATGCTCCCTGTACAATAATAGCATGGTCATTGTATAGTGATTTGACCACGATCCCGGTGTCAATAGTCAATGTATAGCTCTGTGGTATCACTAATGAACTCAACATCAAATATGTTACATTTTTAATATTGGTCACATTTCTTTGAATCAGGTGAGAGTTTGCAGTGAGAGTTCCACCTAATAATCCAATTGCATCATATTGATTATCAGAAAAAGAAAAAGAATTATTTGTAAAAACAGGATTGGAGTCAAAAGACATGGCAATAGGCACAACCTGGCTACTTGCGATTGTATTATTGGTTAAAACAGGATAACTCGCTCCGGTTACCTGTGCGCCATAATAGCTATTGGAGATTGTACAGGAGTCAATCGTAGGATTTGCATTTTCGATTACAACCGAACCACTACTTCCATAACCTCCAAAAGAAAAGTCACATCTTTTTAAGATACATGAGGCATCGACTGAAGTATTACGAAAATTAACACCGCCCCAAGAACCTCTGGTCGGTACAGTTGCGGCACCATCAATATTTGTATCACCTCCAACATTATCATTACGATCCGTAGTAAAGATAATTCTCTTGTTAACATCACCAACAGCTTTCAAAATACCATCAACATAGATCCAGTTATTGCATTTAATCGCATTTCCACTGGCAATAGACATATTACCAGTTCCTGCAACAGTAAATGAACCACTGAAAACATAGGGTACAGGGATGTATTCCAGATTCCATGTTGTGGTAAGATTAGAAAAATTGATGTATGCAGCATTATGCGTATTTCCTGTAAAAATGTTTCCTGTTATATTATGAAATGCACCGCCACCGACATACACTATTGGCCAATCGCAACCGGAAATAGATGAATTAGAAACATTTGCTATCCCCTGTGTATTAAGATATAGTCCGCTTGTTGAAGAATTTGTAATGGTTGTTTTATTCAGACTAACTGTTCCATTATAGGTATTTACACTACCTGCACTATTATATCCTGCATATTCAATCGTACAGGTATCAATTGTAGCGTTACCGGTATAACTTCCACTTCCTATAGTTATATTTTGCCACGCACCTTTGGCTAAGGGGGTTACATTAGATGTAAACTGGGCTTTACGTGCTTTCAATATTCCATTTACAGTAAGTCCGAGATTTGCATTAAATTTTAAAATCGCACCACTATCAATTTTCATTGTAGAGGTATTATTTACACTCATGTTTTGTGAAACTACATAAGGAATTGACAATCCGGGCAATGTCCAATTACCTGTAACAGATGTAAAATTCAGGTTAGCTGCATCATATTTATTTCCTGAATAACTATTTCCTCCTTTATCAATTAGGTTTCCGTAGCTATTATAATATATAGCCCAATCTGAAGAAGAAATTGTTGAACCTTTCATGTTTACAGTTGCCGTATTCAAATAAATACCGCTAGACAAAGAATTTCCAATTGTTGTTCCGGTCAGATTCACTGTTCCCAGATTAGCGTAAACAGTTCCAAGGCTGGATGCTCCTCCATAATTTACGGTACAAGTATCGAGAGTAATAATACTTGAAGCCGTAGCTGATTGAATCTGAGTCCATGTCCCTTTGGCTAAAGGAGTCACATTTGATGTAAAATCAGCTTTCCGGGCTTTCAAAGTCCCGTTCACTGTAATTCCTAAATTAGAATTAAACTTCACAACTACACCACTTTCAATAGTTAGAGTAACCCCTGGACTTACTGTTATATTCCCGGTCACCACGTAGGGACTATTCGCCAGAGTCCAGTTAGTATTTGCACTAATTAGTCCGTTTACATTTATTGCTTTGAGAGTAGATAGCCCCGAAAGCAAAACGCTAATGAATAGAAAAAGTACAATTCGTTTCATAATTTTAAAATTTAATCGTTTGTATTATATTTTGTTTCTTGATTCTTTCTCAAAACCATATATTAATCCCATTGCATGAATAAATATATTAAACTCTCACGTCGCCCCCGATATGCCGCAGAAAGTCGTGAAACCCCAAATTCCACTGACGGTTTATCTCCTTTCTACGGCTTAATACCTGACCGGACAGGAGCAATATCAGATCTATACGCATTATTTTTTTATCAATTTTCTTTCAATAAGACCTGAATTTGTTTTAATCCGCAGCATATAACAACCTGATGATAAATGCCCAACAGCAATAGTTTCATTATTGATAATTCTCTTATTGATATATATTTTGCCATTGAATCCTACTAAATTTACTATTGCGTCACCTTCAAATCCGGTTACCTGAAATGAATTTTCTATTATAGTTGGAAAGACTTTTATTGATGATCTCTGCAGATTAACAAGGGCAGTTGTATTGACCTCTTTATAAAGAGCTTGTATTTCTTGTGCATTAATTACACGATTATATATCCGAACATCATCAATTTTCCCATTAAATAAATATGATTGACCAGGAGTCCAATCCAACAAACAACCTATCGATAAATGATTTTTACTTATAACACTCAGAGTTCCGGTTTTCTTATAAGTAGCGACCTGAACACCATTTCTAAAAAAAGTAACACTTGTATTGTCTATTGTCCAGGTTAAATAAATCCATTGATTTAATGTGGTAGGAAAAGGAATATTCCCAATTTGATTTTCATTTGTGGTAAAATATCTTGCTGCAATTTGATCCGGATAAAGATGCTCATGAAAACAACCCCAACGTGCAATTAACGTATTTGAGTTGTTTAATACGTTTGCATTATACCACAGCGAAACAGAAATTTCATTCCCGGTATTTAAAGAAGAATTATTTCCACAATCAATCCAATTATCAGTACCGTTAAAGCTATAGGATGAATTTGCATTTCCAAATCGATCCGTGGTTAAAGTAGCACCATGAACAACACCATTGTTTCCATTTCCACTTTCATCGTTTGCACTTCCATTAAATGGATAATATGCAACCAATCCACTTTTAAGATTCACTTGCCCGGAAATTGAAACGCAGACTAAAAAAAATAATGCACAACTGAGTATAACCTTTTTCATAACCATAAAATTTAAAATATTAGCATTCCCACTTCCCAGACTCCCGAAGACATAAAATACGCCGATTGACGCACGCTCTATTTGTATATCAATTTTTACTATATTTCCATTTTATTATTTATACAAAAATATCGCATAAAAAAGCAACAATCGGTTCAAATCGTAAAAAAAATAGTTCAAATCGTAAAAAAAACAATAAAAACAACACAAATAACGGTTTTAATTGCTTATTTTGTCAATTTATAAGTTTGAACATTTTTAATTTGCACAACCCGCTCTATACGAATAAACGTTAATAGACACCGGTGATTTTTTACAGATTAAACTGTGATTGATGTAAAAAATATCAGTAAATTTGTGCAACCATTCAATTGGCATAAAACCAGTATTAAGCAAAAGAAGATGATTACACAACATATTACCCATATCCTACTGACAGCTTCATTTCTTTGTCCGGCAATTTTATCGGTTGCTCTCTTTGTTGAGTCGAACCACAGCAAACAAAAAAAATTGATGGGTGCGGTACTTATCGCCAATAGTCTTATCTTTTTCTTTATCTATCTGTATATATCCAAATTGTACGATATATATTATCCGTTTCATGCGCTGAATTCTGCTATTCAGTTTACGGTATTTCCCACCCTTTACCTATATATACGTTCGATTACCTTCAACGATATCACGAAAAAAAAATCGGCATTACATTACATCCCCGCCCTTGGTGTTTTCGTCACCGCAGTGATTATTTTCTATGTGTACGAAGGGAAAGAGAATGTGATTTATTTTCTGTCTCACAACAGAGAAGGGGTAAAATTCACTCTGTTCGACCTCAAACTGATGTCAACCGCCCGCTATATCGACCTGTTTTTGCTGGTATTGCAGGGGTTGATATATTCTGCAGCCTTCATACATATCCCACGCGACTTTAACGAAAGGCTAAGAAACGAGTTCTCAAATATCGAATACTTTTCGGTACAATGGATTAATAAATTCAACCTGACCTTTGCCCTGCTGGTCGCCGTAGGCTTGTTCCTGTACGCTATACTTCCATTAAAAGGAATGAAAGAGATATTTATAATATTCTGGTTTTTCCTTTTTTCAATGTTTATTTGCCTGATCGGTATTATTTCTCTGAAACAAAACCCGGCACAAATACTCCTCGAAGAATCAACACCATCCGATGACAATTCAGATTTAGCCAATACCACAATTCTTGATGAGACTTTAGCCGAAAAACTACTGGAATTTTTTGAACAAAACCAGCCCTATCTGCAACCGGATCTTACCTTAACCTCTGTTTGTAAAGCGTTAAACACAAATCGCACTTACCTATCCACATTGATTAATCAACAATTCGGAATTAACTTCAACACTTTTGTTAACCGATACCGGGTTAATTACGTGCAAGAGTTACTTACAGGAAAAAAAACACACACGCAGGAAGAAATAGCAATTACCGCAGGGTTTGGGTCTATCAGCTCGATGAAGCGAGCCATAAAAAAAGCTGATGAAGAGAATCCGAATCAAAAAATGTCACCAGCCAGACAAACAGCAAACGATCCCTTATTGCAGCTCAGCAATACAAAAAAGGATCATACAGCCGCATTAGCCGAATGATCCTTTTCGTTAGTAATACAAAACAGATAAACCAATATCAATTATTCAGTTGCGCATCAGCGCGATATGTTTTTCCGGCTTTGGTTTTAAGCGCAATCTTCTTTCCGCCATACAGAATAGCCACATCGTTGCCCAGCAACGACCGGATAGCGCAGCTCTTCAGCTTTCCGTTGGCCCATTGTAAATCCACTACAAATCCACCGCGGGCACGCAATCCTTTCACCTCTCCCGCAGCCCAGGCATCGGGCAGTGCAGGCAGCAACTGAAGCAGGTAACCCTGTTCGGTTTTCAAATGACTTTGCATCAACATCTCTACCACACCGGCCGTATAACCGAAGTTTCCGTCGATCTGAAACGGCGGATGTGTATCAAACAGGTTCTCGAGAATACATCTGCCAAAAAGCATATTTATCATTTTATAGGCCCGATTGCCCTCACCCAAACGAGCAAAGAGATTGATTTTCCAGGCCGTACTCCATCCGGTGCTGATGTCGCCCCGGGCATTGAGCGAAACAATAACCGCTTTGGCCCATTCGGGTGTGGTAACCGGACTTATCTGGCGACCGGGGTGCAATGCAAACATGTGCGAATTGTGACGGTGGTGGTCGTTCGGATTATCCACATCGTCCATCCACTCCTGCAGCTGTCCCCAACGGCCAATTTGCGGGCCGAGCAAACGGCCCCGCATCACCTCTATTTTATTTTTAAATTCCGTATCTGTTTTCAACTCATTGGCTGCATCCAACACATTGCTGAACAGGTCGTGCACAATCTGCTGATCGTACGAAACACCGGGGTAAGGTGTGCGATCGCCTTCTTTCATTCCCGGTCCATGCTCGGGAGACCATCCGTCGGGTGTTATCAGTTTGCCATCTTTGCTCTCCACCAGGTGATCTTCCCAGTATCCGCACACATCCTTCATCATCGGATAGGCTCTCTTTACCAAAAACTCTTTGTCACCAGTATAGGCATAGTGCTCCCAGAAGTGTTGACTCATCCACGCGCTACCCGGCCGGTGAATTCCCCAAATCGATGTACCGCCCATCGTATTGTTGGTACTGTAGGCAATCCATCCGCGTTTGGCTTGCAGCTTCGGGTCATCTATTTTTTTATTCACACGTGCCAGATTTTCTACCCAATCGAAGTAAGGCTCTGTACATTCGGTCAGTCCGGTGGGCTCCGCCGGCCAGTAGTTCATTTCTACATTGATATTGGTGGTGTATTGCGAGTACCAGGCCGGTTTATATTCGTTATTCCATATCCCCTGCAAATTGGCCGGAAGCCCGCCGGGGCGCGATGAACTGATCAGCAGATATCTGCCGTATTGAAACAAAAGAGCCTCCAACGCAGGATCTTTTTCGCCGTTTTTCACAGCATTCAGTCGGTCAATGGTTGGCTTTTCTAAATGAGCACCCAGGTTAAGCTGCACCCGGCTGTATAGTTTCTGATAGTCGGCAACATGAGCCTTTTTCAGTTGGGCAAACGATTTTCCGGCAGCCTGAGCCAGCGTTTTCGACAATAATGCATGAGGATGCTCGCCCTTGAAGTTTTTCGCAAAATCCTTCGAAAAGTCAGTCCCTGCTACCAAAAGGATCGTCGCTTCGTTGGCATTCGACACCGTTATCGACTCACTGTTCGACGATATCTGCCCGCCCGAATTGATCACCATCAATTGCGATTCGTACTGCATACCGTTTTCCTGAAGCATTCCGGTAGCAGTAATTGTATTACCCTTTACCTCTATTTTTGCATTGTGTGCATCTTTCAGCTTCAGCGTGAAAGAGATTTTTCCCTTTTTACCGGCCGAAAAACAGGCCGCCAGCACTTTATCCGGATAACTGGAAAGGTATTCGCGGCGATAATCCACGCCATCAGACGTAAACACAACAGAATGAATGCCCTGAGTCAGATCCAGCTCCCGTCTGTAGTTTTCGGGTTTCATCGCCCCGAAATCTATCAGAATATCGCCAAAAGGCTGATAATTGCCGACAGACGGTTTGGCATTCGCGTTTACAGCGGTAGTACCGGTTATCAGACTCGACTCATTGAACTGAATCTGCTCTTTATCCACCCCGCCATACACCATTCCGCCCAGCGAGCCGTTGCCTATCGGCAGTGCCTGCAACCACTTTTCAGCCGGCTTAGCATACCACAGGCACTCCTGCACTACTGTTGTTTTGGCAAATACAGACATAGTCAGCCATGCAAATGCTAATACGAGTATTGTTGTTTGTTTCATAGATGTGATTTATTTGGTTCTTAAATTCACTACAAAACTAACGAATTGCAGGGACTTAAACAAATTTTAGTAAGATTGTCTGTCAATCGCTATTATTGCACAGAATGGAATGGTACCACAAGTGCGCAGCGCACCGTGATTAAAAATGACGTTCAGAAGGGTCTGACCAATTGCCCCAATCGTCGTATCTGGAAGGATCTTTGAATTGTTCTTCGGCAGCGGCTTCGAGCTCTTTGTTGTTAGTGAGTTTTGCTAATTCTAAAATGTCAGAATATCGCATATCCATTGAAAGATCAGCGATGTAATACTCACGGCGTCTAAAACCAAGAATCTCTTCGATAATCGATTCATCATCGGTAAAGTCGAGGAATGTTTTGTTTTTGAGGTCGGAATAGTCCATAATTGTTTGAATTTGTGAATCAAGAATTCCACAAGTCCTGCCCGCTCGACCTCAGAGAATAACAAAAACATCGGGTCTGAATGCAACACTGACTCGATTTCTTTTTATTGTTTAGTCCTTGATGAATTTCTTAATTGTTGACTTGCTGTTATTACTCACAATCTCAACTAAATACACACCATTGGCGCAAAATGATAAATCCCACTCCAGCTTCCTGTCATTTGATCGTGTTATATTAATTAATCTACCCTCTAAGCTGATTAGCCGAACTTCATTGAGCGTTTCAAAAGAATTAATAATAAGCTTTTTGTCACCCTTGTCATAAAATACAAAAAGTGGATTCATCGAGATATTGTTGATCCCGGATTCATTTATCGTGTATGTAAAACTCGTGGTATTAATGCCAGACCAATTTCCGGTGTTGTCTTTTACCTGAAAATAAAGTGAATGAAAGCCTTCTGTTAAATTATTCTGCGAGATTTTAATGGCTTGGCTATCTGTTAAATTTGAAGAATAAATATTTTCTTCCGAGTAAGATGATAGAAGATTGTCAATCCAGTATCTCAAGAGAATTGGTTTTACCGAGGATGCTTTTATTGTTGCATAGTTGGTAAATTGATGCCGGTTGATAGTTGAAATTGGCTGATTATTTTTGTTTATTGAATAATTTAGGTAATGGCTTCCGAACGGAAGGGTTGTTCCATTTACCTGAAATTCTTTATTGTTAATGTCGCTCAATAAGATGCTTTTACTGCTTTGAATAGCGTCATCAAACCAATATGTCAATGTTGCATTTGCCGTATATAGGGGTTGATAAAAGAACTGATTACTCACAATACTACTGTAATAACCAAGATTGTCTTTTACCCGATAATGCAAAAAGTGTAAACCATACGACAGGCCTTTAGTGCTAACAGATAGGTTGATTGTATTGGTCTGGGTTTGGGTAATCTTATTATTGTAATCACCATCAAACCAATATTCAAGACTATTTACATTTTGTGCTGCCACATCCTGTACTGGTATCGAAATCAGGAAGTATAACATCAGCAGCAATTTTTGTTTTGTACTGTATTTATTTCCCATCTACTGATACATTTATTTTCAGGTTAATTGTTCCATCCGGGTTGGCTACAGGTGATACTTCGCTTGAAATGATATGAGGATTATAAGGTAATCCTCCGTTTTTCCAGATGTACTTACCTCCATAAATACCGACATCGCTACCGTCCGTACCTCCGTTTTTTCCGACACTTGCATCTAATAATGAATAATCATTCGTATAGCTATACCCTTTATACCCTTCCCACACCTTGAATACTTTGTCTCTTGTCATTTTTGAATAATTGTTGGCAACATCCGAGGTTGTGCAAATGATATTGTTAGAAAATTGCCAGCTACTTCCTGCAAGATCACTTATCCCGGAAACAAATATATTGTTTATAACAGAGATACCTGAGCAATTCCAAAATGCAGAAGGTGAGGTGGTTTGTAAAAATATATTATTTTTTATTACTCCGCCTCGCATATATTCTATTTGAGTTCCCAAAGATTCAGTAAATATATTGTTGCTTACTTCGGCATTTACCACTTTTATATCTAAACCATCATCAATGACATTTTCAATAATCCTGATACCTGTTCCACCAATATCAACTAATGAGGTCGGAATTATTTGTTCGATTTGAGTAAACCGACATCTTTGTATCAATAAGTTATTAACAACATGTCCAATACTGCCTAACCCAGAGTCGCCAATATATATTTTGCCGGAAAGGTAAATACCGGTAATTGTACTGCCGTCTGAGCCCGATACAAATCGAAGATTGCCATCAAAAAAAGTTGGGCCCATCGTTGGATTTAAATCTGCACGGTACCCGACACCTATTATGTGGACTTTCTTGGCAATCTTATAATCTGATGAAACAGCAAAGCCATTTCGATTTCCCGAGCAATAAATGAAGCTGCCGTTATCAGCACCTTCTACTGCTGATTTGAAATCAGAGTATAATTTTGTTGTTCCTGTCGGGGATAACACTGAAATTATTTGTGCATCAGTGTGTGTTACATTCAATAAGAGTGTTATTACTCCAATTATCCTGATGAAGGTCGATTTATAAATTCGAATCTTAAGCATAATGTTTAACTGTTTTAGATTAATAAAAATTGACTATATTCCGGATTGATTTTCTAGAGTATTGTGGTATTGGTTCTCTCCTTTACATTTGGTCGGTAAAATGTCTTTACAAAAAAATGTCCTGTTTTACTAAGCAAAGATAAATACAATACATCAATTTGCAAATTATTTGTACATTAAAAACACTTCTCTGTGTCAGAATATTTATAAAGGAATTTGCGATTCTTGTCTTTCATATTACTTTCCATGTGTTAAATTCCCTTTCACACCACTCCGGGCAGTCAATATTAAATAATCAGGAAAGAAAATATCCCCTATTCAGCCCCTCTGAGCGTCCTGTTTTCCCACCAAATACCTTTATCACCAATTAATAGGTTCACATATTATCACATTTAAAACTAAATTACGGCAATATTATAAGCAATAATAACTCATACTGCAAATAATTAACACAACGACAAGGCCAAATAAATGCGTGAAAGGTTATCTTTGCAAAGAATAACTATGCAAAAGAAACAAAATAAGTGCGTTTTAGGTCGTTTGGTGGTGTTTCAAAGCGTTTTCTGGAAAAGTCAGGTCTTTTTTTTAAAACTTCAAGTCTTTTCCTCAAAACTTCAGGTCTTTTTGTGGAAACTTCAAGTCTTTTTCAGAAAAAGACTTGACTTTTTACCCAAAACTTCAAGTCTTTTTTGTGCCTTTGGGGTATAAAAAAACACCCCCGGGTCGGTCAGGACCCAGAGGTGTCAATTGAATAGGAATACCTGAAGCCTTTGGCCTCAATAAGCAGATGCCTTTGGGCTACTACTTTGCTGTGAGCGAGTATTTGAGATTGCGCATGCTATCTTCAATACGTCTTCCCGGACGAAATCTGATGCGGGCACCTCTCACTAATAATCGCGATGCTTCGGCCTCGGTGGCAACGCCATCGCTGCTAAGCCCCAGCTGAAAAGAACCAAATGTACCGAAACGCACTATTTTACCATCCATCAGATGAGTTGTCATCTCACGGGTGAGTGCACTCAGTACGGCCAGCACATCGGTGTCTGTCAGTGTACACTTTTCGGAAATCGATTCCGACATTTTCTCAAGAGTGACCTCTCCGGCACTCTGTGCACTCACATAAAATTTACGTGGTGCTTTCGCGTCCTTTGGGTTAGGGCGCTGAACCGTTTTTAAATTAATCATTGTGTAAAAAATTAAATTATTACGCTGCCGTGCATTTCTGCTTTACGACAGCTTGATGACAAAACTACAACAATATTTTAAATGTCAAAACGAGATATAGCAAAAGTTATGTCAAACTTATGCTATATCAAAATTCGCTTATCTTGTGCTATTCCCATTTGAGCCTTTATATACGAAAATATATTCGATGTATGTGAGGTATATTGTTCGTGTTTGCCCCCTAAGCCGACTGTTTTTGCAACGAATAATAATTTTTGAGGCGCTATTTTATTTTGCTGTAAGTTATGAAAATTTGGTTAGAGAAGATTAGAAATTTATTATACCAAATCTATCTGTTAAGTTATTTTTTTGTAGTTTTGTGGCATATATACAATTGCACATGGAACTAAAGTTGCTGAAGCCCCGGTTGGCGTTAAATAAATCTTTTCTGAAAGTAAAACCAGGCAGGTCTGAGATAGAGATGTTTAAAAAGAATCTCATCCGGTTGATCGACTGTATAGATGAATCGGAATACGAAGAGTTTCATAAAAACGAGGTGTCGAAGTTTCTGAAGGAGACCTACTATGATACAGCACACTACTTAAATACCAAAGACCGGAAAGATCTGGTGATACACAATGGCGCCACTGCTGCTACACCGGTGGCGGTCATTATCGAAGCCAAAAAACCGGCCAATAAGTCTGAAATGATTCGCCCTGACAACCTCAATACCAAAGCTTTTCAGGAGCTGGTGCTCTACTATCTGCGGGAGCGAATAACACTGAAGAATACGGAGCTAAAACAGCTGATTGCGACCAATATATATGAGTGGTACATTTTCGATGCTCAGTTGTTTGAGCGTTTTTTTGCGCAAAACAAATCGTTGGTCAGGAAATTTGTCGATTTCGAAGAGGGTCGTTTGGGTGGGCATAAAACCGATTTCTTTTACACTCAGGTAGCCGCGCCCGCTATTTCGGCCATTACGCAGGAGATAACGTTTACCTGTTTTGATATTCGCCATTACGAGAAGCCATTGCGCAACAACAATCCCAAAGATGATCATCTGCTTATCGCGCTCTACAAGTTGTTGTCGCCTCAGCATTTACTTAAACTTCCTTTTGCCAACGACAGCAATAGCCTGGATAAGATTTTTTATACCGAGTTGCTTCACATAATCGGGCTGGCGGAAATAAAAGAGGGCAGCAAAAAGCTGATTCAACGAAAAAAAGAGGGAGAGAGAAACAGTGGTTCGCTCATCGAAAATACCATTACTCAACTCGATTGCAGAGAGAAGCTTTCCCGGTTGCCCCGCCTGACCCAATACGGGCAAACCCATCAGGAGCAGTTGTTTGGCGTGGCGTTGGAGCTGGTGATTACCTGGGTAAACCGGGTGCTGTTTCTGAAACTCCTCGAGGCACAATTGCTCTCGTACCACAAGGGAGATAAGGCGTATAATTTTCTGAATAGCGACAAAATTCGCGATTACGACGATTTGGATAAACTCTTTTTTCGGGTATTAGCCAAACAAACAGCCGAGAGAGATGAGCCGATTCAGCAGCTATTCGGCCATGTGCCTTACCTCAATAGTTCGCTATTCGAACCCACAGAGCTGGAGCATCAGACTTTGTTTGTCTCTGCGCTCGAAAATAATCTGAAGCTTCCCCTGTTATCGTCTACCGTGTTGAAAGATGCCACAGGGCGAAAAATGACTAAGCCCATAGAGTCGTTGCAATACCTGTTTGGCTTTATGGATGCATACAACTTCAGCAGCGAAGGAACAGAAGAGATTCAGGAGGATAATAAGCGGCTGATAAATGCATCGGTGTTGGGGCTTATTTTCGAAAAAATAAACGGATACAAGGATGGCTCTTTCTTTACGCCCGGCTTTATTACCATGTATATGTGTCGCGAAACTATTCGGCGCGCGGTGGTGCAGAAGTTCAACGAGGCCAAAGGATGGGGGTGCTCTGCGTTCGACGAGCTATACGACCGGATTGAGGAGCGTGCTGAAGCAAACGCCATTATCAATAGCCTGAAGATATGCGATCCGGCTGTTGGCTCTGGCCATTTTCTGGTGTCGGCTCTCAACGAGATAATTGCTATAAAAAGCGAACTGCGCATTTTGCAGGACAGAAACGGAAAAAGACTGAAAGAATATACCGTGCAGGTGGAGAATGACGAACTGGTAGTGACCGACGAAGACGGACTTTTGTTTGAATACAACCCCAATAGCCGCGAAAGTCAGCGCGTGCAGGAGACTCTCTTTCACGAAAAACAGACCATTATCGAAAACTGTTTGTTTGGGGTGGATATCAACCCTAATTCGGTGAAAATATGCCGGTTGAGGCTCTGGATAGAGTTGCTCAAAAATGCATATTACCGTGCTACTCCTTTGCCTAATACACAGGTAAGAGAACTCGAAACACTGCCCAATATCGACATCAATATTAAATGTGGCAATTCGCTGATTAGCCGCTTCTCTTTGGATGCCGATTTGCGACAAGCCCTCAAAAGCAGCAAATATAGCATAGACAGCTATCGGGTGGCAGTGGATACATACCGAAATGCACAAAATAAGGCTCAAAAACATGAAATGGAGCGGTTGATTGCCAGCATTAAATCTGATTTCAGATCGAATATCGACAATCCGTTCAGAAAAACGATTAGTACGGCCAGAGGAAAGGTGGATGTGCTTGCGACTCAAATTAATACAAAAAAACAATGGGGCGAGAAGGTGGATAAAAAGGCTCTTGCTGAATTTGAAAAAGCGGTGGCAAAACTCAAAAAGCTGGAAAATGAACGGGATGATATTGAGGCCAATAAGATTTACGAAAACGCCTTCGAATGGCGTTTCGAATTTCCGGAAGTGCTCAACGATGAGGGCGATTTTGTGGGCTTCGATGTGGTGATTGGGAATCCACCGTATGGTGTTAGCTTCAATAAAGAAAATGGCAATTACTATGAGAGTTTGTATAAGACATTTAATTTACGTGGGGAGAGTTACACTTTGTTTATCGAAAAAGCGATTACTGTGTTAAAAATATCGGGACATTTTGGCTTTATCATTCCTGACACAATTTTAAATCTTGGTTTCACAGAGGCGATTAGGAAATATATCTTGAAAAACACCAAAGTTAGTGAATTGACTTTATTGCCTTCTAATGTGTTTTTAGATGCAACAGTTGATACCACTTTACTCTTTTTTCAAAAGGAAATTTTAGAAGATGATTACAATAAAGTAGATGTTTTAGTTAATACTTTTGACAAGAAAATTTTATTGCAAGATTTAAGAAGTCCTGTTCGTAGTTTTGTTATAAATAGTGAAATTTGGTTTGAAACTAACTGTTTTAATCTTCAAAGCAACTCAACTGAATTGGAAATTATTTCAAAAATTGATAAAAAGTTTCCTCTATTAGAGGCATTTACCGAGATGTTTTCGGGAATTAAAGCGTATGAAGTTGGGAAAGGTAAACCTGCTCAAACACCTGTAATTAGAGATACAAAACCATTTACTTCAAACGAAAGAGAAACGAAAGATTGGCTTCCGTTTTTTGACGGAAAAGACATTGGTTATTATTCATTATTGTGGAAAGAAAATAATTGGATTCATTACGGTGCTTGGTTGGCAGCTCCGCGGCTTCCCGAAAACTTTGAAGGAGAAAAAATTCTTATAAGAAAAATCACAGGCAAAACATTAATCGCAAATTACATCTCTTACACTTCATATTGTAATACGCTTTTGTTTGTTTTGAAACTGAAAAAAGATGAAGCAAAAATAAGCTACAGGACATTGTTAGGTATTCTAAATTCGAAATTTATAGGATGGTATTTCAGAAAGAAATTTCAAATAACTAATGAAGATTCTTTCCCGCAAATTATGATTAGAGATATTCAACAATTTGCAGTACCAAATGAAGTGAATGCATACACAAAAGAAATTGAAAGTGTAGTTGATAAAATTCTTATATCCAAACAAGAAAATCAAGACACTGCCGACCTTGAAGCCCAAATCGATCAATTGGTATATGAGCTGTATGGATTAACGGAGGATGAAATAAAAATAGTGGAAGGCACGGTATGACATTGACCAAAGCGGAGGAGATACCACTACCCTCTTGGGCTTCCTATGACGCATGTATATGACTTTTGCTTTTGCAAATATATGGATATATAAGTAATATTGAATTAAACATAATTAACATTAAACACCCCTATTTCACCTTAAAACACCATCTTCGCATCAAAAAATTACACTACTTTTGCATTTCGAAAGACGACCAATCTATTTTACTAGTATATATTGACTAACTATTATTTAAAAATCTACAATTTATGAAAACACCTACATTCACATGGAGGCTTAGGCTTGCTATGGGCGTTCTATTAACAATGCTCACTGCCGGAAAACTGAGTGCAGCAACCATTACAGTAAGCAGCGGAGCTACTACCGCAGGAGTCAACTACAACACCATTCAGGCGGCCTACGATTACATCAAAGGACTGGGTACTATTTCTGAACCGTACGAAATCGTTATTCAGGATAGCTATGCCGGGGAAACAGCCTATCCCATCTCCCTCACCGCAATCGCTGGTGCCAGCACGACCAACAGCATTACCATCAAACCCGCTACCGGTAAAAACATTACCATTGCCAACCCGAACAAAACAACAGTGGTAACAAACACATCTACCACTGCATCGAACACACTCTCACTAACAACACCCGCTGACGCAGCAAACATCGAAAAAGGAATGACTATCTGTGGCGCTACTGCGGCAACAGCTTTCCAAACAGTAACCTCCGAAAATGGGATCAACCCTTTGACATTTAGTGCAAATTTGGCGGTAGCTACAACTCCAACATTGTTTATCGGTACTCCCGGCACACAAACAATCGTTCTTGATGGCGCTCAGTATGTGTATATCGACGGAGTAGCAAGAACAGGAGCCACCACCCTGACCATCCAAAACCCAAACAACATTGCCGCCCAAACAATCGTATTCAAAGGGGGAGCATCTAACAACAAAGTCGGCAATTGCATCATCAAAGGTGCAAACATGACCGGAAAATCGTCTACGGACTTCAACACCGGTACAATCTGTTTCGAGGCGCAAGCCAACAACGGCAATACCATTGAGAACAATGATATCTGCGATATGGGAACAGACTACAGACCGACTACTGCTGTTTTATTGAACAACATCACGACTTCGGCCAGCGAGTACAACACCATTCAGAATAACAATATTTACAACTCCTTTTGCACCGGAAAATCAATTTTTGCTACAGCCGCTGTTATCAGCATTGCCGGAGCAGCAACCAACGCCCACATTCTGAACAACAATATTTACTGGACAAGCAATCCAACAATAGCTGCCAACAAAGATTACTCTATCATCTTTCAAAATGCAGGATCAACAGCAACAGAGAGTCGCATAGAAGGCAATGTAGTAGGTGGTGATGGCGCAGAAGGTATAGCTACCTTCTCTACCAACAGCATTTTCTACGGCATAAATGTTTGTTCCAACAGTACTGTTAAGAGCAACACGGTGAAAAATATGAATGTAACAATTTCAGTAGCAGCCAAAAATTATTTTGGTATTAACATTATAGATGTTGCGGCCGGCTTAACAGATGCTAATGCCTGCAACGGAAATAAAGTTTTCGGCATTACCTCTACCAACACTTCTGCCGCATACAATCTGCTGGGAATCTATTTTGCAACGGGTGCCAACTCCAAACCACGCAACATAAACAACAACACAATCTACAACCTAACATCATTGGGTGCTCAACCCAATGCCAGAGGAATTGGATATTCGGGAACACCCGTTGCCACCGCCCTGTACAACTACAGCGGCAATATTATACACGATATTACCGCAGGTGAAGACAAAACAACGGCTGCGGTCTATGTATTCGGACTGGATGCGACACTGAATGCAAATACCATCGAAAAGAATCAGATATACAACCTCAAAACAATCAGCTCGAGTGCATCATCTTATCTGTATGGTATCCGGGTGAGCGGCGGCAATGCTACCGGAACCTATATCCAAAACAACTCTATTGCTTTGGGTAACGGATTAACATCGAATCACCCGATCTATGGTATATTACAAAACAATGCGACGGCTACCGACAACATATTCTACGTCTATCACAATAGCGTATATATTGGCGGTGAGTGTTCGGCTACTAGCGGCAATAAGCCGACATTTGCTTTCGCCAACTCCACCACAAACCTACCGGCAAAACTGGATGTGCGTAACAACATCTTTGTCAATCAACGCGTCATCAAATCGACCGAGTTCCATTATGCTATCGGATGTAAGGCGGCCAATGCTCTGACCACCTGTACCAAAAATTTGTATCAATATTCCAAAAACACATCTGATGTTAAAAATGTAGTGGCTATTGGTACTACCTCAGGTGCCTCTCCCGCGGTCTCAACTTCGTATGCAGACGTAAATGCGTGGAGTGGCGCAAGAACTGCTGCATCCGCCTCCGCCGATATAAGTATCGACAATCTGGCTCCGGGTTTTACAGATGCAACCGCTGCAACCCCCAATCTGAAAATCTCGTCTGCCAGCTCACCGGCCAACGGCTACGGAGATAAAGATCTTCTGGCGTATGATATGGAAGACCTGCTTCGCGCCGATTATACACAAAGCGATTTGGGTGCTTACGTGATTGCCGGCACTACCGCCATAGGCACTGCTCAGCCAAACGGATCGTCGGTATATGCTGCCAACAGCTCATTGGTGTTCGAAAACTTAAACGGAGAAACAGTCCGCATTTATACAACCACCGGCCAGCTGATAAAAGCCGTGGTGTTGAGTTCAAACAAAGTGACTGTGCCTTGCAACGCAGGTTTCTACATCGTGAGAGCCGCTTCGCAAACTACTAAATTAGTTGTCAGATAAATAAAACACAAAACGCATTTTATCTAACGCTGCCAGATCCTTCCGGATATGGCAGCGTTTTTTTATCTTATTTTCTATTGCTTACACATCTGCTTAAAGCAATTCACGGAGGATTTTGAGCCATCCTGAGAATAACAAGCGCAAAACCAGCTTGATTAAATAAATTTAAAATAAGATTGCTTCATTTTGTTGAATATGAAAAATTCATTAAATTTGCGACTTATCCATTTCATAATTTCACAGAAAATGAAAAGATTCGTCATTTCCTTAATTGCTCTATATTCGATATTATCAACAACTTTTTCACAAGGTATAAAAATCAATGAAATTTCTGTTTGCAATATCTCGACAGAGATGGATTCACTATACAATTTTTCAGGTTGGATAGAATTGTATAATCCTACAAATCAAGACATAGACCTGAGCAATCTTTATTTCTCAAATATACAGACGCTCCCAAAAAGATTCAATCTCACTCAAAACCGAATATTGCCGGCTAAGGGATTTGCAACCATTTGGCTAAACGACGAAGTAACTGACGGAAAAGGCTATTTTCTTGACACCAGTGCCGATGGCGGTTTTCTGTCGGTTGCCGACCAGGACGGCAATTTGTTAGATCAAATTACCTATCCTGCACAGAAGACGAATATCTCTTACGGACGAACAACAGATGGAGGGGCTACTTTTGCATATTTCACAAAATCAACGCGGAACAAGTCGAACAATGGAACTCCGACGGCTATTCTAACGGCTTCGAATCCCACCTTTTCTAAACCAGGAGGATTCTACTCTGACAGCATTTATGTAGAAATCACAAATAAACTACAGGGCGCCACTATTTACTACACCACTGATGGGTCGTTGCCCGATAGCACCAAAACGATCTACACCTCTCCTATTTTAATAAAGACAAACACACCAGTCAGAGCAGTTGCGATACAACGGGATATGTTTCCGAGCCAGACTATCACAGCGACTTACCTTATAAATGAACGCAAACCCAAGCTACCCGTTGTGTTCCTGGCTACAGATCCGCGGTTTCTCTACAACGACACCATCGGGATTTATTGTGTTGGAACAAATGGAATTTCCGACGGTATGTTTAAAGAAGCATTTAATTATGTCCAAAACTGGACCCGTCCGGCTAATTTTGAATTTCTAACAACCAGCGGTCAAACTCCCATCAACCAAATGATTGGTATTGAGATAAGTGGAAATGCGACCAGACATTTCCCTCAGAAATCTATCAAGCTAAAAGCAGCAAAAAAATATGGAGTAAGTCGATTAGACTACCAGTTCTTCAAAGATAAAATCGGACAACGCCACAAAAGCATTGTTTTGAGTAATGGCGGTCAAGACTACCCTAAAGGTGGCATTCGTGATGTTTTCGTAGAAAAAACAGCATCATCATTAGATATTGACTATAAAGAATACGAACCCGTTGTATTGTATTTAAACGGACAATACTGGGGATATATGTACATTAGAGAAAGAAACAACGCTGACTATCTTTACTCTAATTATGGATACGACGAAGACTCTGTAGATATCGTTGAAAACGATTGGGTTGAACGAATTAGTGTCGGCAACCTGGATGAATATAATGCAATGAGAACTTTTATCGAAACAAATGATACCTCATCTGATACAATTTACGAGAAAATAAAAAGTTTAATCGACATTGATCATTACATTAATTACATGGCTGTTGAGTTTTTCGCAGGCAATGACGATTGGCCAGCCAACAATCAGTTATTCTACAGATACAAAAATGGTGGCAAATGGGATTGGATCCTTCAAGATTTAGATAAAACATATGCACGAGATTCATTTAACAAGTACAATGATTTAATAACATATACTGTTGATAAGTTTCCAGTGAAGTTGTTTACCTATCTGATGAAAAACGAATCGTTTAAGAATCAATATATTACTACACAATGCTTGGTAGCAGGTTCTGTATTCACACCAGCGCACACAGCTCAGGTACTCGATACGCTATCGGCAAAACTCGATGCAGAATTTGAATTCCACGCATTAAGGTGGAACCTAACAAGTCAGTTTCACAACTATTTCAGAGAAAATATCACATACCACAAGGCACAAACTGCAAACTACGTGACGCTTGCGTACAACAACCTGAAAACCAATTTCGCATTGGGAAACATCATCGGACTGAAGATTGAAAGTACAGCTCCAAAAGCATCCATTGAGTTCAACGATCTAAAGATTCCGGTTCTACCCTACGACGGGAAGTATTTCGAAGGAAGAAAAATAAAATTACATGCACAACCCTATGTTAATGGGCAGAAATTCAGCAATTGGATAATCAAAACAGATAGCTCACTGACTACATCTGACCAGTTAACTATTGAACTGAACGCGCACCTCAACACGAGCATTAAAGCAGTATATGACAGTACCCAAACAACATCGAGGACAGGCCTTTACATTAACGAAATAAGTGCGGCTAATGCAACATTTGCCGACAATCTCTACAAAACCGAAGATTGGGTGGAGATATACAACAACTCGAACAAAGCAATAGACCTAAACCAACTTTATTTGTCGAACGATTCGATTAATCCAAAGAAATTCCAATTTATTGCCACTTCAGCAAAAAGCTTAACGGTTGCACCTTATCAACATTTCATCGTTTGGTGTAGTGGTGCAGTTGTTAGGGGCGATAATCACACGAACTTCAAATTGGCCAAAGAGGGTGGTTTGCTGATGCTTTCCACGAATGATATAAACGGTGTGAAGGTGATTGATTCGGTGCGTTACAAAAACACCAACGAACGCTCAACATTTGGCAGAGTGCCGGATGCTTCCGATAATTTAATGAACATGGCGTCGGCCTCCTTTGCGAAAACTAATATTCAATCAACCTACAACACATTCGCATACAGAGACCTTACAGGCATATTGAACAACAGTCCAACTATCAGAGTGAACTATCCGATAAATATAAGCTTCCGCCGTGGCAGCGATCTGCTGGATATCGACATCGAAGGGCTGAATTCTGGTAAAGTTTATCTTTTTGATATATCAGGACATCTATTGCAAATGATCGCGTTGAATGCGGAAAAAACGGAGATTTCGACTTCGAAAATTACAGCTAAAACATTTATTGTGGCAGTAGTCACTAATAAAGGACGGTCACTGGTCAAATACGTTAAATAAGAATGAGATGAAAACTCACTACAAGAACTTCCGACAAGTATTCCTTTTTTCTATTTTTGTACTTTTAGCCCAGGGTTGTATAAACGATGAAGGCGAAGGGGGAACAGGCACGGTAGAAGGTTTTGTTTATCGGGTGATTCACTCAAAAGACCTCTATGTTTTCCGTGCCGACACGTTTCCCGCTGCCAAAGAGAGTGTGTATATCACTTACGGCAATAGCCCTATTTATGGAGACAAGATGGATGCCGGCTATGATGGATTTTTCCGATTCAGATTCCTCACCAAAGGTAAATATTCAGTTTTTGCCTACAGTAATAATGCTGATGGATCAAAAACGGCTGTTTTCGATACCGTAACCATTGGCGCGGGAGCAACCGGTCGCACCAAAAACATCTATATACACGAAGGTTCTGCTTATGAAACGTCATTCATAAAAGGAATAGTTAGGGTTACTTACGTTCACAAAGGTGTTGTCTATGCGAGTAACCAAACAGGGGCCGGAATCCGCATTTTTATTAGAAAAAAAGGCAATCCATATCAATTTGATGAAATCAGAGCAGGTGTTGATGGTGTGTTTATTTTCCAAAAAATCCTGCCGGGAGAATATGAGGTTTACACGCTGACAGAAGATGCAACGACGGAAGCTTTAAGTGAAGTATTACAGTCGGTAACTGTCTCCAAAGCAGGAGAAATGGTAACCATTAACGTACCATTCCAAATTTTGGTGAATGTTTAATATCAAACCAATAATATCACAACAATACATATTAAAATGAACTCAAACGCATCGATTCGGGTATTCTTTACAGTTGCTTTTTTTGCAGTTGTATTTCCACTATTGGCACAAACATCGGCAGAAAGCCTTAATGAAAGGCGAGAGCGACACAAAAACATGACAATCAGAGAGTTTAACACCGACTCGAAAGGCAAAAACCGATGGATGGACCACGTGACTGTCTATAATAACAAGGGGCTTCGTGTGGAAGAGATAGAATATGCTACGTATGGAATGCGCCAACGCATTACATCGGAATATGACAACAATGATCGGTGCGTGAAAGAAGTGGTGTACAACGATCGTAACAGAGTTGAACGTGTACGGAAATACGAATACAACTCCGACGGGACAAAGAAAACGCAATACAACTATCTCCCGAACGGTAAACTTTATTCGACCAAGCAATACCAATACACCAACAAAGGCGAATAGTACATGGATATTATTGCTCAACAACTTGAGGCATTTGCACCCATTACACTCGAAGAGATGGATCGCGTGAAGTTGATGAATCGTACTGATACAAAGTTTATGATTCATCTTGAACAATTGCCTCATCTACTCTCTAAAGCGCAACCTTTGTATCGGGTACTCGAAATAGAAACTATACGGCTTCTGGCCTATTCCTCTGTTTATTTCGACACAGACGAAATAGCGATGTACACCATGCACCACAATCAAAAACTCAACCGATATAAAGTGCGGCTACGGCAATACCTGCAATCGGGCTATTCGTTTCTGGAGATAAAAGTAAAGAATAATAAAGGGCGCACTTCAAAGAAAAGGACAGAAATCACACAAGCAGAATTTGCAACGTATGAATTAAAAAACGAACGGTCAGAATTCATTGAGTCTAAAACGCCCTTCTCTCTCAATCAACTAATTCCAACATTGAAAAATTCGTTCCATCGAATTACATTGGTGGACAATAATAAATCAGAACGCATCACCATTGATTTGGGGTTGAAATTCCATGGCATCAAAAACTTATCAATTGAGGAAGTTTCCGATTTGGTAATAATTGAAATCAAACAAGAAGGTGGATTAAAATCACAATTCACAGAACTGCTGAACGAGATGCGTATTAAGTCGGGCTCTATGAGTAAATATTGCCTCGGAATGGCAATGATTTACCCCGATATTAAACAAAATGCATTCAAAAAGAAATTACGAAAAATAAACAAACTAACCTCACAAGAACATGTTACAAACTGATTTTCCTGAATTTGACCCATCAATTGCCGAAGAGTTTGGAGGAGACAGTCTGTCGGGTGGCGACTTACTCGGAATACCACTATTCGATTTAGAGAGTATGCTGCAACTTTTGATGCGATTTGGATTCAATATGTTGATCTGCTGGATTATTATCAGATGGCTCTACTATCGTAAAAACGGTCGTCGTGAATTTCTTTTCACATCGACCCTTTTCTCCATCACCGTGTTTATGTTGGTTTATCTGTTGGGGGCTATCAGACTACAAATTGGTATGGCGCTTGGGTTATTTGCCATTTTCGGGATTATCAGATACCGCACAGAGCAAGTCTCGATTCGTGAAATGACCTATCTGTTTGCTATCATTGGTATATCGGTGATCAATGGTTTGGCAATGACTGTCAGTTACGCTGAATTGGTGGTTACAAATCTGTTTTTCATTGTCGCAATTGCAATTCTGGAAAATAGAAGAATCGTTAAACAGACATCGTCGAAAGTGATTCTGTATGAAAAAATAGCCCTTATTAAACCGGAGAATTACGACCTGCTAAAAGCAGATTTAGAAGCACGAACCGGATTGTCTATTCTAAAAATAGAAGTTGGACACATCGACTTCCTGCGGGATGTGGCATACATAAAGTTTGATTACAAACAAGTGGGAAATGAGCCCAATACCATCGATTCTCTCACCAGATTAAATCAGTTTTAAACCTACGGAATGAGACATATTTTCTGGAAATTGACACTCTTGCTGCTTTCAATTGCTTCGACTGCGAATAGCCAGACACAGGATGCAGGTGGCATAGCCTCGCTGGCTGTGAGCAAAAGCTATGGCAGAAACTGGGGCTTCAAACTGGAGCAAGAGTTTCGATTCAACCAGAATTATTCGACTTACAACAGAGCCACCACTTCGTTGAAAGCGACCTTCAATTTTCTGCCAAAGCTACTGAAAGCCGAAGGAGAGTATGCTTTGATTCATCAAAACAGGATCTCTTATTGTGAGATTCGTCAGCGTGGATCGTTTGGGTTGTCTGGCAAAATCGAATTTCGCCCGTTCGACATCTCATTTACCTCGAAAGTACAAAGTACGTGGAGAGATAATCGTACGGGATACTACAAATTCAACCCCAAATATGTGTGGAGAAACAAGTTAGAGTGCGCGTACACCATTTTTGGTTCGCCATTCAAACCCTACATTTCGGGTGAGGTATTCTATCCGGTCAATACACAATACGGTGCTTTCATAGATGGCGTCAGAGGGATCATTGGTGGCGAATACCGCCTCAATCGACGCAGTTCTATCGAACTCTTTTACCGTATCGACCAAGATATACAAAAATCAAATCCGCTCACGATGCACTACACCGGCATCGGTTGGCAATACAGACTTTAGCGTTAACGAAACTTGATTATTTGCATCGAATATCCATATATCTTTGTGCTTTTCAAAACCGCGTTCATCGTAACATAATCACCGCTGTATGGTCGTTGAGCATAGGTTTTTGCAAGCTACGGTGATCAACGGAACATTATCTTTTTACGGTTTCATTTCCGGTATGACGAGGCAACGGGGATGGTTCTTTAAGTATTGTTGAAATACCTGAATTGTTTCTATGCCCAAGCCCGATAGGCAAAGTACACCGTCTTTAATTACCGCAGAAATTTTCGGAGCAACAACTATTTGATTATTTAAAATCAATGGAAGTTGCTTGAGTAAATTTTCCTTTGATATTTTTTCAAATTCTTTAGTTCCAATCTCGTCCAGTTTTATTGTTAAACTCCATTTGTTGTTGGCATCTTCTTTTAGGTCAATCGACTTAATGCGTTCCATTGGCAGAACAGGATTATTTCCAACTGCCATTTTGTATAAAGTATCTGCGGTTGATATAAACTCAATTCCATCTTTTGGTTGTATACAAAAGAATCCGTTCAATGCAATAGGCTGCTTTGTGCTTACCAGCTTATATGATAGCATGTCAGGTTTTACTTTTGGCTGCGAATTAGGAATTGGCAACAAAGTACTTGACTTTAAACCGGATGGTGAATTCTTTACGCTGGTCATTGTTTTTAACGGACTATCGTCTTTTATAAAAAGTATTGCATCAAAATTATTGTTGATATTATTTAGCGGATAAAATTGCCTGGAAATGTCTGGAAGGCCTCCAATTGATCGGCATAGTAATGAAGTATTGTTCAATTTTGGAATTTGATCAACACCAATAAATGAAACATTCTTGTCCGAATCCATGCAGAATTTTTCAATACTATTTTCACACGGCAAACGTAAATTGTAATTACTATTAGCTGCATAATACTTACCTCTACCGGATAATTCTGCTATTACATAATAATTATTTTTGTAATAATCGCTCAGAAAATTTCCGGTAGAAGTTGTTGCAATTGTAAATGAACGGGAATTGCTTTGTTTTTTTAAATGATCTAAATGAGCACAAATAACAGTTTTTTCGCCTGTTGTAGTATGTTCATCTATTAATTCTTTTGCTATATCAAACATACAATGGTCGCGTAATTCATTATTAAAATAACACCTATAGTTCTCTTGTAATTGCTCATTGCGAATGGAGAGCTTAACTATTTTGTTGTAAATATCGGGAGACGATAAACGAATGATTTCATTTTTGTTTTCAAAAATCATCTTGTATAGTTTGTCGGAATTTACTTGTTGGTATAGTTTATTGAAAACTGGCGTATTATATTTCTTAAGTATTGATTTCAATTTATCAACATAATTATTAGATTGTATATCCATGCCAGCTATTGTTACTTTTTTTGGTGCTGTAAGATTGTATTTTTTCAACCAGCGTAATAATTCCATAACTTCCTCTGTTTGAACATAAAATTGTGCTTCAACTGGCATTTTTAGTAATGAAAAATCCGTATCATCATTTGCGCTTTTAATATAATTATTTAGATAAGATACAAAATCATTACCTGTTTCCAGGATTATCAATTTACAATTTTGATATTCAACCAAATATTTAATTATTTGATTTCGCCATACCGCCATTTCATGACTTCCATGCAGGGATTCGCCTATACCAATAATTTTTTTTGTACTTAACGACGCAAATTCCGAACTATAATCTGTTTTTGAGATGTCTAAGCCAGTGCTGTTTTTTAGCGTGTTTAAAGTAATCGAATCTGTTTTGATTTGTTGGATGGGACATGTATATACATCTTTACCATTTATTTTAATTACAACATTATCAACCCAAATATTTGAATTTTCCTTTACCGATAACTCGAGATACAATATCCGGGATAAAGAGTTAGAAGTAGAAATCTTATAATCATTCCAGTTGGAAGACGGTTTAAAAATAACCGAATCACGAAAGGCTATTTTCCCAATCGAATCAATCAGTATAACTTTAAAAGAGGCACTGGAAAATTGCTCCCCTTTTGCTGAAATAGAAACTGACAAACGATCCGCTTGTTGAGGTAAAAAAAAGGATTGTAATACCGTACATTTATTCAATGGTTGCTTACCAGGTGTTACTTTGATGAAAAGGGACTTTTCTCCTGATACTTTATTAAGTGTGTCCATATGAGTAGAAAACAATCTGCCAGTTATGCACCAACCATTAATACCAAATTCTCTGGATATTGGCCTTTCGAAATTCAAATTAAGGGAGTCGCCTGAATGTTTTTGACCCTTGATAACAGTCAATGCTAAAAAACAAAGAATTACACTTAAAATATATCTCATGGTTGTTTGAATTTAGAAACTGCTCTATTGCAATTATACTCACGTTAATGCAATAAAGCAGCCTTGTTGTCATTTTTATTTTATATAAATGGTTTGCGTATTATTAAATAGAGATGCAACAGCGACTCTCCCGTCCCGTCGGATATACCGCAGAATGCTGATGTACGTTATCATATCCTGACTGACGAGGTATAGTGTGAAGGGAAAATAAGTAAAACTAACCCGTCCCCACGGATATACCGTACAATTGTGATGTACCGTTAGCGGGAACCATCGGAACATCACCTTGCTACGGCTTCATATCCGACGGGACGGGAATTCCGCTAACTACCCCTCCAATCAATCCACTTGTAACGCCACCAATCAATCCGCCTTTGATTCCGGCGGTCAATCCATCACAAAAACTTCCGCCATTAGCCCAAACATTGCCAGCATCACCAACCTGTAATTACGGTACCACAAAAAAGGCACCTCTATTTTCTCCAAATAGGATCAACACACTAAGCATATTTTTTTCTATACACAAAAAGTACCTATGTTTTATTGAATCATCGCATAACACCAATAAATTTCCTTCTCTACTCCATTTACCTTGGGAAAGAACAATTCCACCAATAGTCTTAATATAGTAGTTATCTTTCTCACAAATAAATAAATTACACGTGCGAGAATGATACATTGCAGGTCTAAAATTACTTATTAACTCTTTATTTTTACAATCCGATTTTTTTTTACTCAGAAGATTATTGCTAATAACTTGTTTATCAAACATATCTAAGTTGTGTGATATCCTATCTGATAAAACGAATTTTTTATTCAACAACCACCTGAAAGATTTGGAAAATTGAATATATCCTTTCTTTCTTTTTACTGTCATTGTAAACCCTTCTTGATCAATCAAGTCAATCGTTTCTGAATTTATACGATATTTCCCGACTGACCAGTTTGTAATATTAAAAATATCTGGCGTGCTTTGTTCTGAAACCTCTAACTTATACTTATTACCTCTAGACAAATACAAACTGCACTCAATTAATTTAGGGTCATCAATAACATAATAATATGTGACTAATTTATTTGAAAATAATTCAATAGAGTACAACGTCAATACGAAATATATCAATATATATATCTTCATAATAATACAATTATTAAAAGGGTAAAAAAAACATTATAAGCCGCCGGAGCATCTCCCCAAAAGAAATGTGAAGTTGCTATATTATAGGTATTCATTGCGTCCCCCCTTGGCGCAAGTCTGTGACTTGTGCCTCTTTTTTTAAGCAGTTTGCAACTGCTTTTAAGTTGCAAGACTTCCCTTTTTGCTGCGCAAATATACAGTTACAAACTGTATAAACAAAAGGCACGGGTTACAAACCCGCGCCAAAGAGGGGTCAACTAACAAAACGGCAAAATTCCGGCAAAACTCACTACAAGGTGTACCGCAAAAAAGTATTATCCCGATATCGTAATCACAACAGAATTTATTTCCATAGGCAAAGATAAATACATTAAATTAATTTACAAATAATTTAACAAACAAACCGGTTTGTTTACGGCAAAGAGATGAATTGAAAAGAGCTGTGGGGACAGGTTTCTCCTTTCAGTCGAAATGACGGGTATTGTGCGGGACAGACAGCACTAAACCTAACAGGTTTTGGAAATCCTGTTAGGTTTTTACGTAAAAGCGGCTTCAATCGTTTGACTGAAACCGCTTTGACTTTTACATTAAGAATTATGCATTAAAATTCCCTACATCTCTTCCATAGACAATCCCCTGAAACTAACCTCATACCCCATCAGCTCTTTTTTGATACACAACGCTTTATCTTTCAGGGTAGACAAGCTAATTTTATCCCTGTTCCGTTTCACTTCGGCCACAATGGCAGTTTTACGGAGCGAATCTACCGCAATAATATCCATCTCGTTTTGCCCCTTCTTATCCCAAAAAGCACCTATCTGAGTATAATCTTCCTCCTGTGAAATCTTATCATAGAAATACCGTTCCAGAATCAATCCGCTAAACTGATCGTAGTTTTGCAAAATATACTCTTTTAGCTTTCCGTTTCTACCCAGCTCAATCAATTGTTGGTTCGGGTAAATAAACCGGAACCAAAACAAGAGAAAATTATCATTCAGACTCCAGCGAATGTTCCGGCCTTCAGGTTTCGAAAACATAGGTTTATTCTTTTTCACCAGTGAATACTCCTCTTCCAGATTTGCCAGATACGTCCCTGTGTTTTTACATATAACGGAATCAATCTCTCCCTGCGACGTTTTACCGCCCGCAATCAATTGGATAATTGAAAAATAAGTACCATAATCCCGCCCAAACTCCGAAATAAGTAAATCCCTTCCCTCACTCAAAAATGGTGAGTCGGCACGTACCACAGAATCGATCATTTGATCTTTGGTAAATGCGCCGGCCTCCATCAGCAGCGCGATATACTTAGCCACACCCCCGGTAATCATATACAGGCACAAAAGGTCTTCCGGCTGATAATCCGGGTAATAATCGGACAATATCTCCCTGATTGTTTTTACTGAAAACGGACGAACTCTCATTTTTGAATCTACCCGGCCAAAGAGCGGTTCTTTTTCGTTCTCAAAAATCTTCTTCATCATCGACCAAACCGAGCCACAAGCAATCAGATTAACCCGCGAACTATCTCTGTACCGATCCCACAAATCCTGCATTTCGCTGAAAATCGATTTATTCACCCGCTCCAGCTCCTGAAATTCATCAATAATCAGCGTATAAGGATTATTGACCGCGTACATCAGCAATTGCTCAAACAGGGTACGAAAATCGCTTATCTTACCGAATATCTGAAGGCCAATCGCCTCTTCCGCCTCCTTTTGAAACTGTGCGCACAACAACTGCTCACTTTTGCGCGAAACAAACAGATACAAATACCGGACAGATTGCACCGACTGCATCAAAAGCGCAGTCTTACCAATGCGACGCCTTCCGACAACGGCAGTAAAACAAGCTCCCTTCTCCGATTGCATCAGGATGCGGTTCAATATCTCCAGCTCCGACTCTCTGTTGTAGAATTTCATAATAAGATTAATTTAATGGCCATTAATTTAATGGCCATTACAAAAATAACCATAAATCTGTAAATATCAAAATCCTACTCATTATTACTGAAAGCAGAGATGTGGAATACGATCCATCATCCATGAGAAGAGATCTGTCCGGTTCCCGCAAACTAGGGTACGAACACCACACGAACGCCGATATTTTCATCGCCATAGTAGTTCGGGGCATAGCCGAAGCTAAAAGCAGAACGGCAATACCGGGCACCAGTCATCCAACTGCCACCACGAATCACACGGCTTGTGCCTGAAGCTGCACCTGTAGGATTGGTCTGTGCCGTTTTAGGATACGAACCTGACCAGTCATTGCACCACTCCCAAACATTACCGTGCAAATCATACAAACCCCAAGCGTTAGCAGCATAAGTACCTACGGGCTGTGGTTTTCTTATCGGAATAGTCACCGTATTAGTTCCGCCATTATACGGTTCTCCCCACCAATAATTAGACTGCAAATTGGTCAAAAAGTTACCCGTATTAAACGGTGTAGTCGTACCCGCCCGACACGCATATTCCCACTGTGCTTCGGTGGGTAAACTTCCGCCCACATACTTTGCAAACTCCGCAGCACCGTACCACGTTACATATATCACTGGAGCATTTTCGTAGCCTGCTACCGGCACCCACTTTGAATTGGTATAATGCAGGCCCCAGTCATAATAACTACCGGAAGTATCAAAAATCAAAGGCTGCGTATTATATACCGGTGCCGAAGCCCATATACCATTGCGGCCAATACCATTGCCATTGAGGAACGCCGCATATTGCGCATTCGTTATCTCGTATTTACTCATACGAAATGCGCTTAGCGTTACTTCGTGTTGGGTTTCATTAGTCCATCAGTTACAGGGCTACCCATCATAAATGTACCCGCCGGGATAGAAGCAACAGCAATATCCCCGATTGGCGTGGCGACAATTCCGTTTGTCTTCATTGCAGGATTATAAAACACAATACTATCCACCTGATCTTTCACATTGTATTTTTCAATCACCACACCCGACTTCATGACATACATGGTGTCGTTTTGTGCCTGCAGCATTCCCACACCCGACAATAAACACAGCACTACATGTAGCTTTAGTTGTTTGATTTTCATTGTTACGTCTATTATAATCTTGTACTTACACTTTAGTAAACTCCCGGCGAAATCATCTATTTCCAACATCTCGCCAGATTTCAGGAAAAGGAGCCGTAAATAAGACCTCTACCCCCGAGAACTAGGGTACGAAGATCACCCCTTGGCGAAAGCCTGTGACTTGTGCCTCTTTTTTTAAGCAGTTTGCAACTGCTTTTAAGTTGCAAGACTTCCCTTTTTGCTGCGCAAATATACAGTTACAAACTGTATAAACAAAAGGCACGGGTTACAAACCCGCGCCAAAGAGGGGCTCTTCACTTCTATCCTTCGCGCAAAAAAGTTACTACTTTTGTCGCCCCGACATCCCGCATATCCCGCAAAAGCGGCTTCAATCATCTGACTGAAACCGCTTTGATTTTTATCCGCTGCGCGATACGTTGCCAGCCGGAGGCCGGCTTTTAACACGATGTAGTCAGGAGGCTATGACGAATGACCGCTCTGCGATTTCGGTACGCAACTGACAACGGGGAGTTAAAAATGCTTTAGTTTGTAAAATACCAAAATCGGATTATCATTTTCCTTGATGTTATTATTTTTGCAATACTCTTTCCCAAATTTACTATTCACAAATTCGGGAGTTATTTTAATTATTGAAACAAATGTATCATCTATAGATGTATATGGCGTGGCACAGGGGAAGTAACTCGACGGATACTCGTATGAATTGCCATAAATCAAGTTTCCGGACAACTTATCTCTAAAGATGCTTATCATATCTCCGGTATGGAGATTTAATGTCACCAAAAACTCGTGAGTTGAATTTTCCACATAATCACCTACGTAATGATGATAGTCGTTTTTCTTAAGTCGATCTATATAATTGTCTTTATTAAACAGATCCTTAGGTATCCCTTTTGACCCGAAATCCAAAATTAATTTCGGATAAAGCTTGTTTTTGCTAAACTCAAAAATGGTATCATTAAATGGAAATGTTACGGTTATTTTATCATTAAATTTGCTGGTGTTTTTTGATGTTGCAGACATGTAACTTTCAGATGAAGGGTTAATGTGCTTGATAGCGTATTTGAGTTTGAAGTTTTCATCCAGAACGAATAATCTGCATTTGGAGTATTCCTTCAAAGAATCATTTACAATTCCTTTTGTTGTTTTGATTAAATAGCCGTTATTCACAGTCTCAAACGAATGTGCAGCTATTGGTATTTTTACTTTTTTTATAAGTTCACCAATTGACGAATAGTGTGAAAAATAATTACCATGATATACAATCAGCTCATTCGTAATATTGTTATAGGCTATTTTCATGATCTTAGAAATCTTTTTAGGGTCTGACACAACGGTGATCCGTTTAATAAACATTCCTTTTCTATTAAAAATCAAAATGTTGCCTTCTTTAACTGCATCCAAAATATAAATATTATCAGCTGTAACGAGAATTGTTTTAATAGCTGAAATTAAGCATTCATTCGATGTTTCGATTTTAATTAAATCTACTGAATCCAACTTAGCATATACTCCAATTCTCTCTTTGCCAATCATTGATTCCACATTTATCTTTGGTATCTTTAAATTGCCAATAATAATATTCTTTGTTAATCCCACTTGAAGCGAATCAATATTATCCTGATTGAATCTTTCATTATTTGAGTTATTTGTTGTCATACAGCTGGTTAATATGTAAACCAAAGCTGCTATTGCTATTTTTTTCATCTGTTTATGATTTCTTTTATTTGTCAGAAAGTCCCGTTCTTCTGAGTGCATTCATCGACCCTTCCGTTGGGATAAGTCTCCAGACTTCGTCCTTCAAAAAGGGAAGCTCCGGCTTTCCAATTGACAAAGCTAATGAATAGTCCGCAAATCCAATCTGTTCAACGGGGAACGTTGTCCGATATTGAAAACAGAAAGTCATCGTTACCAATCGTTATCGTAACAGGATTTATTCCCATAGGCAAAGATAAATACATTAAACTAATTTACAAATAAATTAACAGACAAAACGGATTGTTTGATGCAAAGGGATGAATTGAAAAGAGCTGCGTGGGTCGGGGTATCTCCTTTCAGATGAAATGACGGGTATTGTGGGGTGAATTCTGATAATTCTATAATTCTGCAAATCCTGATTGAGACTGAATGCGACGAAATAAGGGAGTAACTTTTTTGCGCGAAGGATAGAAGCGGTTACCCCGCAGCCGGCTGCAACGGACTGAAAGTGAGCAAAAAGGTGAACCGGCGAGGAGTATGAGCGGATAGCCTGACCCGAGTGGGCGAGGGGCGCGCC
>CAZHNZ010000020.1:0-43924 GCA_964534355.1 uncultured Parabacteroides sp. | reverse complement strand
ACCATTCCGGTCAATCCCTGTCGGGTGATAATCGTGGAGGGAATTCTTATTCTTACGCATCCCGAGTTGCGCAAACTGATGGATTTGAAGGTCTTTGTAGATGCCGATGCCGACGACCGGCTTATCCGCGTTATCAACCGCGATATTATCGAGCGGGGTCGCTCTGTCAATAAGGTAATCGAACGATACGAAGGCACTGTCAAGCCGATGCACAATCAGTTTATCGAGCCCACCAAGCGTTTTTCAGACCTCATTATCCCGCAGGGTGGCAACAATCACATAGCCATTGATATCCTGACCAAATTTATCGAACACCGTATCCTTTCAGTCCGGAATTAATCCGTATTGATTTCATTTACAATCAACTAATTGCTAATCTTTTAATTATTAATTATTAATTATTAATTGCCTTCTCGATGTTCGTATTTAAACGCAAACGGAAACACAACCGCCAACAGCAGCGCATATCCGGCAAATGCAAACCAAATGCTGGTCCAATCTCGGGATATTAATTCGTTTGTCACCGGATTGGTTTTGGTAAAGAAATCTACCACCAAACCACTGCAATAGCCCCCGAAAGTGGCGCCGATGCCGTTGGTCATTATCATAAACAGACCCTGTGCGCCGGCCCTCATTTCCTGCGGTGCCTCTTTTTCAACAAAAAGAGATCCCGAAATATTGAAGAAGTCGAAGGCCATGCCATACACAACCATAGACAACAGCAAAAGTGGCAGTCCGCTGCCCGGGTCGCCCATTGCAAACAACCCAAAGCGAAGTACCCATGCAAACATGCTGATTATCATCACTTTCTTGATGCCAAACCGGTTCAGAAAGAAGGGGATGGTCAGTATAAACAGGGTTTCTGATATTTGAGATACCGACATTAAAAGGATGGAGTGTTGCACGCCAAATGAGTCAGGGAGAGTCAGCTTGAAGCTATTTATGTATAAATCGCCGAATGCATTGGTAATTTGTAGTGCCGCCCCCAAAAACATGGAGAAAAAGAAGAATACCATCATTTTGGGCTGTTTGAAAAGTACAAAAGCATCGAGGCCAAGGGTAGAGAGTAATCCGTGTTTTTTTTTGCTCATGGCGGGCATACAGGCCGGCATGGTAAAGGAATAAAGTGATAGTGCGATTGCGGATGTGGCGCTGAAAATCAATTGCATGTTGCTCGATTTCCAACCGGCCAAATCGACTATCCACATGGCCGCAATAAAGCCGATGGTGCCCCATACCCGAATGGGGGGGAAGTCTTTTATTACATCGAACCCATTCTTGACCAAAATATGATACGATACGCTGTTGTTGAGAGCAATGGTAGGCATGTAAAACATCGAATTGAGCAGCATTACCCAAAAGAAAATGGTCGGGTCGGTGATAGTTGAGGCATAAAAAAGCAGACCGGCACTTGTCAGGTGGCAAAGCCCCAAAAGCCGTTCGGCATTTACCCATCTGTCTGCAATAAAACCTGTCAGTGCGGGCATAAACAGCGAGGCGATTCCGAGAGTAGAAAAGATACTGCCAATTTGCACGCCGGTAAATTTGAGCGTTCCGCCGAGGTAGCCGCCGATGGATATTAACCATGCGCCCCATACAAAAAATTGCAGGAAATTGAGTAAAATAAGTCTGGCTTTGGTCTGTTTCAATGTGCTCATTGTGAATAGTTTTATGCGGTGAATCTCTTAATATTCTGTTTTCGGTTTCAAAGTTAAGACTATTTTTTTATTTGCAAAATATCATCTTTTCAATTTGATGCTTTTAGCACGGTTGCCAAATTATCAGATATCGCCCGTTTGTTAGATAGAATTCAAGGCTTTTTTACTATATTTGTATCGTAAAATGTTTCAAAAATCCAATTAGCCTTTCGACCGACTTGTCAATCTATGTTTGTGTGCGACAGCGGTGCAATGGTATTATCTTTTTATCAACTGTAAATGAGAGATTTAATCATAACAAATTCCCAAACGGAAAAGACCGTTCTTGTCGGTCTGATTACTCAACAGCAGAACGAGCTGAAAGCCAATGAGTACCTCGATGAACTCGAATTTCTGGCCGAAACCGCCGGAGCACAACCCATAAAGAAATTTACCCAAAGACTGGATTATCCCAACTCAACCACCTTTGTCGGAACTGGTAAGTTGCAGGAAATCAAGGCTTATATCGAAGAAAACGAAATAGGACTGGTTATTTTCGACGACGATCTTTCACCCAAACAGCTCAAAAATATTGAGGCTGAGTTGCAGGTGAAAATTCTCGACAGAACAAGCCTTATTCTCGATATCTTCGCCAAAAGGGCGCAGTCGGCCAATGCAAAAACGCAGGTCGAACTGGCGCAGTACAAGTACCTGCTGCCGCGCCTTACCCGACTCTGGACTCACCTCGAAAGACAGCGTGGGGGTATCGGTATGCGGGGGCCGGGTGAAACGCAGATTGAGACCGACCGTCGTATCATTCTCGATAAAATTGCTAAACTCAAAGAGGAGCTCAAAGCCATTGATAAACAGAAGGCAACGCAACGAAAAAACAGAGGCAAAATGGTGCGCGTGGCACTGGTGGGATACACTAACGTGGGTAAATCTACACTGATGAACCTGCTCAGCAAGTCGGATGTGTTTGCCGAAAATAAGCTGTTTGCCACGCTCGACACCACGGTGCGTAAAGTGATTGTCGAAAATCTGCCTTTTTTACTCACCGACACAGTGGGATTTATCCGAAAATTGCCTACTCATTTGGTCGAGTCTTTCAAATCGACTCTCGATGAGGTGCGTGAAGCCGATTTGCTTTTGCACATTGTCGATATTTCGCATCCAACCTTCGAGGAGCAAATTGCGGTGGTGAACCAAACGCTGAACGAGGTTTGCGGCGCTGCCGATAAACCTATGATTGTGGTTTTCAACAAGATTGATGCTTTCTCGTATGTGAAAAAGGAGGAAGATGACCTGTCGCCCATGACCCGCGAAAACATTTCGCTCGAAGAGCTGCAAAAGAGCTGGATGGCTAATCTGCACGACAATTGCATTTTTATCTCTGCCCGTGAAAAACTCAACATCGAAGAGTTGAGATCGCTAATGTACGAACGGGTGAAGGCGATTCATATCGAGCGATATCCCTATAACGACTTTTTATTTCAGAAATACGACTCTGACGAGCTTTCGGATGAGTCTGACGAGTTGTAAGTAATTCATATTCAAAATTATAGTCCGAATGACACTGTTACGCCCTCTATCATCTGCCGAAATTGCACAGCTTAGTGCACAGGGTTGCACCGCCGTAAGCTGGGCCGGAGTTAAGGTTCGTAGCAATTTTCCTGCTGAGCGGGTTTGCCGGGTGCACTTTTCAGGTGAGGTCGAATTGGGTCATTTCGAAAAAGAAATCAAGCTGCCCGGTGGGGTTATCCGTCATTCGGGAGTTTACAATTCTACGCTTCACAACGTTTCTGTGGGCGACGATACACTGATTGAAGAGGCTTATATTGCCAATTATCAGATTGGGAATGAGGTTGTTATTCGCAAGGTTTCGGAGTTGGTGGTCAATTCTGCTTCTGCCTTTGGCAATGGGTTGACCGTCGATGTATTGAGCGAAACAGGTGGTCGCTCTGTTCGCATCTACGACCATCTCTCATCGTCTATGGCCTATTGTCTGGCTATGTACAGGCATCGTCCTGCTTTGATTTCCCGCTTCGAAACTCTTATTTCGGAGTATACAAAGTCGGTCACATCTGATCGTGGTTCGATTGGCAGCTATTCGCAGTTGCTCAATTGCGGTTCGATTTGTCAGGTTCGGGTTGGCGAAGGGGCTGTTTTACGGGATGTAATCCGACTCGAAAACGGGACAGTCAACAGTACGCTTTCGCTTCCGGCAAAGGTCGGCGCCGGGGTTCAGGCTTCTGGTTTTATCATCTCTTCGGGTGCGAAAGTGGAGTCGGGCGCTCTGTTACACCGGGTTTTTGTCGGGCAGGGCGTGCATTTGGCCAAACAGTTTTCGGCTACCGATTCGCTCTTTTTCAGCTATTCGCAGGGGGAGCATGGCGAGGCGTGCGCTGTTTTTGCGGCACCGTTCACCATCACTCATCATAAACCGACATTGCTTATTGCCGGCTATTTTTCGTTTTTAAATGCCGGAAGTGGCTCAAATCAGAGCAATCATCTCTACCGCTTAGGGCCTTTGCACCATGGCTTTCTGGAACGTGGTTGCAAGCTGGCAAGCGATTCTTATCTGCTTTGGCCGGCGCGGGTGGGGGCTTTTTCGCTCATCTCGGGCAGACATCTGTCGCATGCCGATACTTCGGTCTTCCCTTTTTCGTATCTGGTAAACAAAGGCACAGACTCTTTGCTGTTGCCGGGTGCCAATATTTTCAATATCGGACTCTATCGCGATGCCCGTAAGTGGGAGACAAGGGATATTCTTCCGGCCGATAATCGCCTTGATTTTGTGCGAATTAATCTCTTTTCGCCCTATTCGTTTCAGAAAATTGTTGCTGCAATAGGTCTGCTCAACGAAATTAAGCAGAAACAAACGCCAACGTCTGATGGTTATCTGTACAAAGGTGTAACTATCCCGGTAAAAGCTTTGCAAAAGGGTGTCGGGTTCTACCGTTGTGCTCTGTTTTATTATTTGGGAGATCTCTTTTTGCAACGTTTATCGAAGGATGATTTTGATTCGTTGAGGCAGTTGAAAGAGCTTTTGCGTGCGAAATCGGACGACGGAAAAGGTGCCTGGATAGATTGGGCCGGCTTTTTGGCCGAACAACCAATGGCGGATAGCGTTTTGTCTGCCGTGGAAGCAGGTGAAATCGATTCGCTCTCTGCTTTTAGCGGGGCAATGGCCAATTTACACAATGCTTTTCACGATTTGGAATGGAACTGGGCCATTAATCAGATTGAAATTTTCCTCGAAAAGAAGGTGTATATCTGGAGTGCTAACGATATCGTATCGCTGTTGGGCCTGTTTGCCAAATCGGCAGATGACTATTTCAATGCGCTTCTGGAGGATGCAAAACGGGAGTTTTCGCCTGAGTTTCGGGTGACTGCCGGTGTGGATGGAGATAGTCTGGTGACTGAATCTGATTTTTCCGCCGTTCGTTCGGATTACGACAAACATCCTGTTGTGCTTGAATTGCACAAACGGGTAGTTCTTAATCGTATTATTATAAGTAAATTAACTGATAAAATTGAGCAAATATAGGCTCTTTGATTTTTATATAAATATCCTAAATAAGCATTTTGAGATGAAACAGTTTTTTAAATTCGCGTTTGCAGGTGCCTTCGGATTTATCATTGCCGGATTTGTCATGACTGCCCTGTTTATTTCTGTAATTGTAGTGGCGGTTGCTCAAATGGAGGGCTCAGTCTATCAGGTTAAACCCAATTCGGTGCTAAACATCACATTGCAGGGCGAAATTTCGGAGCGTTCGAAAGAGAATCCGTTGGCTGGATTGATGTCGGACCTCAAAACCGAAGGTGTTGGGCTCGACGATATTCTTTCTGCTATTGATAAAGCAGAGTCGAATGAAAATATTCGTGGTATTTTACTGGAAATGAAGATTTCCGACGGAGGAATGGCTTCCTACGAAGAGATTCGTTCGCGTCTGATAAAATTCAAAAAAACGGGTAAATTCGTTTTGGCGTATGGTGATCTCTATTCGCAAAAAGAGTACTTCCTGGCAAGTGTGGCCGATACGGTGTTGATTAACCCCATCGGTGCTATTGATATTAAGGGTCTTGGGGGAGAACCTATGTTTTTCAAAAATGCGCTGGATAAACTCGGCATCGAAATGCAGATTTTTAAAGTGGGAACGTATAAGTCTGCCGTAGAGCCTTTTATTACTGATAAAATGAGCGATGCCAACCGGGCGCAGGTGACGGAGTATATCAACGGTATCTGGAAGCATGTGGTGAAGGAGATGTCGGCCTCTCGTCGCATTTTGCCCGATACACTCAATGCTTATGCCGACAGAGGATTGCTGTTTCAGCCGGCAGAGCAGTTGTTGAAATACAAACTGGTGGATAAACTCATTTATCGCTCTGATTTGTGGGACTTTGTAAAAACCGCAGCCAATTCTGACGAAAATGAGGAGAAAGATGGTCTGGTCGATCTGAAACAGATGAACTCGACCGAAAGCACCGAAAATAATTCGGATAATGTAGTCGCTGTCGTGTATGCTGCGGGAGCAATTGACGACCCGACAGAAGAGGGTATTAACAGTGAGGCACTGGTCAAAGAGCTGAAAAAAATCAAGGCTGATTCGGCAGTGAAGGCAGTTGTCCTTCGGGTCAATTCACCCGGTGGAAGTGCGTTTGGTTCAGAGCAGGTCTGGCATTTAGTCAACGAGTTGGTGAAGGCAAAGCCGGTGGTTATTTCGATGGGAGATTATGCCGCTTCGGGGGGATATTACATCGCCTGTCCGGCTTCTGCTATTGTGGCTCAGCCTACTACGCTCACCGGCTCTATCGGTATTTTTGGGATGTTCCCCAATGTAGAGAAGCTCACAGACAAACTGGGCCTTACCTTTGATGAGGTGGCTACCAACAAATATGCCACTACGCCGAGTGTCAACCGACCGATGCGTTCCGACGAGAAGGCTCTTTTTCAACGTTATATCGAGCGGGGTTATTCGCTCTTTACCTCACGCTGTGCGGCTGGCCGCAAGGTTCCTGTTGCCAAAATTGAGGCTGTTGCTCAGGGGCGTGTCTGGACAGGCGAAATGGCCCTCAAATTGGGGCTTGTAGATAAACTGGGTGGCCTCGAAACGGCTAAAACTCTGGCAGCTTCGAAAGCGAAACTGGCCGATTACAGGGTAGAGACCTTTCCGCGTAAAAAACCGTTCCTCGAAGAGATTTTTTCGGATATGAACAGCGAAGTATCGGCTTCTCTGGCTAAGATTTATCTGGGAGAAAATTACAAACATTACCGGTTCCTGCAATCGGTGCAAAAACAATATCCGGTACAGGCGCGTATGCCTTATCTGATTAAAATAGACTAATTTAACAGGGTATTACCCAAGCGTTGAGATGCACGAAGAATTACCAAAAATTACCAAATCGTTATTGCCGTTCTCTTATTTGTTCGGTGCTGTTGTCGGGCTCAGAAACAGACTCTTCGACTGGGGCGTCTTGCGTTCCGAATCGTTTAATGTGCCCATTATTTGTGTCGGAAACCTGACTGTGGGTGGAACAGGCAAAACCCCGCATACCGAGTATCTGGTTTCTATTTTGTACAAAAAATTCAACGTTGCTGTGTTGAGTCGGGGATATAAGCGTAAAACCCGCGGTTTCCTGCTTGCCGACGATTCGTCGGGGGTGCGCGAAATTGGGGATGAACCTTTTCAAATTAAAAATAAATTTCCGCATATTACTGTCGCTGTTGACGAAAAACGTCGTCGCGGAATTCAACGCCTGCTCGAATTGAATCCGCTCATTGATGTCATTATTCTCGATGACGCTTTTCAGCATCGGTATGTGAAGCCCGGTTTGTCTATTCTTTTGATGGATTATACCCGAAAAATTTACGAAGATCAACTGTTGCCGGCCGGGCGTTTGCGTGAGCCTCTTTCATCAAAAGAACGGGCTAATATTATGATTGTGACCAAATGTCCGACAGAAACAAAGCCGATAGATATACGTATTGTGTCAAAATACCTGACTCTCAGGCCGCACCAACAACTCTATTTCTCTTCTATTCAGTATGGAGAGGTGTATTCTGTTTTCAACAAGTTGGCCCCGGGACGTACGCTTTCTGCTCTCGACAAAGAGAATGAGGCTGTTTTGCTCGTTACCGGTATTGCTTCCACCCGAAAGTTGAAGCAGGATTTGTCGCAGTTTACGGCTTCATTGGAGGAGATTAATTTCCCCGATCACCACAACTTTGTGCAAAAAGATATTGAGCATATCGAAAAGGTGTTTTCGCAATTATCTGCCAAAAAGAAGATTATTCTGGTCACCGAAAAAGATGCTGTCCGCTTACAGCAATTGCCTTTCGTCTCTCATTTGTTGAAAGAAAATCTCTATTATTTGCCTATTCAGGTAGATTTTCTGGATAATAAAGCTGCTGAATTCAATCAAAAAATATACGACTATGTTAAAAACAATAAACGAAACCGCTGATTACATCCGGAGCGTGGTCTCTCTCAGGCCGCAAACCGCTATTATTCTGGGCTCTGGTCTGGGAGAATTGGTCAATCATATCGAAGATAAGGTTGAAATATCATACGAGTCAATACCCAATTTCCCCGTTTCTACGGTGGAAGGACATAGCGGAAAACTGATTTTTGGCTTTCTGGGTGGAAAAGAAATTATGGCCATGCAGGGGCGTTTTCACTTCTACGAGGGGTACGATATGAAAAAAGTCACATTCCCCGTCAGGGTAATGAAAGCTTTGGGCGTGAAAAATCTTTTTGTCTCGAATGCCGCCGGTGGCATGAATCCCGATTTTGTGGTGGGCGATATTATGCTAATTAACGATCATATCAATCTCTTTCCCGAGCATCCTCTCAGGGGGAAAAATGATACAGAACTGGGTGTACGCTTTCCCGATATGCACAATGCTTATTCAAAAAAGTTCCTCTCTTTGGCTAAAAAGATTGCCGCAGAGAATAACATACGTGTCATGGAAGGGGTGTACGTCGGCACTCAGGGGCCAACTTTCGAAACGCCTTCTGAATACCGGTATTTCCGTGTCATAGGGGGAGATGCAGTAGGTATGTCTACTGTTCCCGAGGTTATTGTTGCACGTCATGGTCAGATGGAGGTGTTCGCCATCTCTGTGATCACAGATATGTGGTACGACGGCAAGCCTGTCGAAGTTTCACACGAAGAGGTGCTCGAAGCGGCAAATGCTGCTCAGCCCCGCATGACTCTTATTATGAAAGAATTATTAAAACAACTGGATTAAAAAATGGAAGTAACCCGTACTGAAATTGCCTCTCTGGGCGAATTTACTCTGATTAAACACCTGACCCGTAATATCAAAAAAACGAATAGTTCTACAATCACCGGTATTGGAGATGATGCTGCGGTGCTGGATTATCCGGCAAAAAAAGTGCTTCTGACAACAGATTTGTTGCTCGAAGGCATTCATTTCGATCTCACATATACGCCCATGAAGCATTTGGGGTACAAAGCGGCTGTGGTCAATTTTTCTGATATCTATGCCATGAATGGAGAGCCCAAACAGCTGACTGTCTCTCTCGGCGTTTCCAAACGTTTCTCGGTAGAGGATTTAGAGGCATTGTACGATGGCTTGCAGTTGGCGTGTGAGGTGTATGGGGTCGATTTAGTGGGTGGTGATACATCTGCATCTATGACCGGGCTTACTATATCCGTAACTTGTGTGGGAGAGGTTGATGACAACAGGGTAGTTTACCGAAGTGGGGCCAAAGAAAACGACCTGATTTGCGTATCCGGTGATTTGGGCGCTGCTTACATGGGGTTGCAGCTGCTGGAGCGCGAAAAACTGGTATTTAAAGGAGAAAAGGTATTTTCGCCTGATTTCTCGGGCAAAGAGTATATTCTCGAGCGTCAGTTGAAGCCTGAGGCGCGTCAGGATATCGTGAAAGTTTTGTCGCAAAACAACCTAATTCCTTCTGCAATGATTGATATTTCGGATGGATTGTCGTCAGAATTACTTCATATTTGTGAGCAGAGTGGTGTCGGTTGTCGTATTTACGAAGAGAGAATACCGATTGATTATCAGACGGCTATCATGGCCGAGGAGTTCAATATGAACCTTGTTACTGCCGCTCTGAATGGTGGGGAAGATTATGAACTATTGTTTACCGTTCCTCTCGAATCTCATCACATTGTAGAGGCTATGGAGGGCGTGAGGGTTATCGGGCATATTGCCCCTCAATCAATGGGTGCAGCTTTAATCACACGTGATGGAGCCGAAATCACTTTACAGGCACAGGGGTGGAATTCAATAAATGAACCCAATGATTGAGTCGCTTTCTCAGTCATTGGGTTCAGTATAAGAGGATGGGTGAAGACTATACGTAGTCTTCGCCCATTTTTGCTTTTGCGTCTGTAACAAAATGTCTGATTCTTTGCTCTTCCTCTTTTTGGCATATCAGGAGTACATTGTCAGATTCTACAACGATGTAGTCTTTTAATCCCTGTACTACTGCTAGCTTTCCTTGTGGAAGAGTGATAAAGTTAGATTCTGAATCGTATGTGAGCGATTTGCACTTCAATGTTACATTTTGATGCTCGTCTTTTGGCGAAATTTCATACAATGATCCCCATGTTCCCAAATCCGACCATCCAAATTCAGCACAAAGTACCGATACCAATGGCGCCTTTTCCATTATTCCGTAATCAATTGATATATTAGGGCATGCCGGGAAATGTTCATCAATAAACGCTTGCTCATTGGGGGTAGCGTAATCTTCATTCCCCTTTTCAAAAATTGCGGCAATATCGGGGAGTTGTTTCTCAAATTGATCAACTATACTGTTTACATTCCACAAAAATATTCCGGAATTCCAGAAAAATTCACCGGTTTCTAAAAAGACCTTCGCCAGTTCCAGGTTTGGTTTTTCTGTAAAAGTTTTTACTCTTTTAATATTGTCACTAACATCTTCACCCACTTGTATGTAACCATAGCCTGTTTCGGGCCGGTTTGGTGTAATACCCAGTGTTAGTAATGAATCGCTGTTTTTTACAAAATTAAGCCCTTCACGGATAGTTGCTGCAAACTCAGCTTCTTTCAATATTAAATGGTCTGATGGCGTCACAACAATGTTGGCATTCGGATTTCTCTTCCTAATATGATAAGAGGCCCAGGCAATACACGGAGCTGTGTTTCTTCGTTGGGGTTCCAGTAATATCTGACTATCCAGAATTCCGGGTATTTGTTCTTTTATTAATCCGGCGTAGCTCTCATTGGTAACGATAAGAATATTCTCTTTGGGCAAAACAGTCGCAAATCTGTCGTACGTCATCTGTAAAAGAGATTTTCCTGTTCCAAAAAAATCTAAAAATTGTTTCGGCAAATGGGTGCGGCTAAATGGCCAGAATCTACTTCCTATTCCTCCGCCCATGATTACGCAAAAATTATTTTCCATACGTATTACTTTAATATGTTTTTGATTAAATTTAATTTCGGTCGGTAAAGATAATACCATTATTCCGTGTTTTAATTCGCCATGTGTGATTTTTTGTAAAATATTTATGCTCTTTGTTTGAAATTAAAAATAAAGTCTTACCTTTGCACCGTCAAAACGCCCAGATGGCGGAATTGGTAGACGCGCTGGTCTCAAACACCAGTGGATTCACTTCCATGCCGGTTCGATCCCGGCTCTGGGTACAAGGCAAGTTTATCCCCTGTAATTCTATAATTACAGGGGATTTTCTTTTAGAGGTTTCTTTTTCTCATCTATTTTAATGTCGTTTAATTTTTACAGTATTCTGTTCACTATGTTTCGGCCTCTTTTCTTGCATTGGTTACGGTTTTATCGTTGGTTGAGATATCGGCATGGCTTTGGTGTTCATTCGCCTTATGCTTTTGCTTTAATAAATGATGTTGTTGAGGAGAAGTATCTCTATTATGCTTATTATGAGGTTTATCATCAATTGAACAGATTGTGTGTCTACTGTTTCAGAGGTGATAGGAAAAGGCAGGAGTATCATCGATTTTTATTCAGATTGTCAAATTTTAGAAAACCCGGCCACATTTTGTGTGTGGGCTCTGATGGAGGTGCCGATTTACTTTTTCTAATGGCTTCAAGCAATAAAACGGCTTGTACTTTGATTGATTTTATTCCGAAAAATATAGATTCAGCTTTTCGTCTTTGTGAGGATAACAATAGCTTTTCTCTGATAGAGTCAGAGTATGATACTTTTTTAGCCGAATTGGAGGTTTTGCTTAAATCAAAGTCTAATTTTCAACTGATTGTAATACATCGTTCTTTGTCGCCTGAAGGCAAACAAAAAGCAGTAGAGTTGTGTTTACTTTATCAAAAAGAGGATTGTTTGGTCGTTATGGATGATTTGCTTCTTAATGACATCAATAATCAATGTTGGAATATGATTTTGTCCAACCCAAATGTGACAATCTCATTCGATTTAATTCATTGTGGCATTTTTTGTTTCAACAATAAGCTTAGTAAAAAAAACTACAAATATTATATGTAGAGAATTATGGATATAAAAAAAAGTAATGTATACACTCGCACCGGCGATAAAGGAACTACCTCTTTGGTAGGCGGCTCGCGAATCATGAAATCTGATCTCAGGCTCGAATGTTATGGTACTATTGATGAGTTGAACTCTTTTCTGGGCCTTTTGATTTGTCTCATAGATGATTTCAACCAAAAAGAGTTACTGCTTTTTGTGCAAAATAAACTATTTACAGTAGGCTCTATACTTGCTACTGAGGACGAAGAAACGGCTCGTAAGTATGGTTGTCGGGTAAACGATGAAGATATTTTGAGGCTCGAAAATATGATTGATGAATATGATAATCAACTGCCCAAAATGAAATACTTTGTTTTGCCGGGTGGTACTTTATCCGCTTCATATGCACATATAGCCAGAACGGTTTGCCGACGGGCAGAGCGTCGTATTGTTGAGTTGGCAAGTCAGGCGGTTGTGCCCGATAATTTAGTGGTTTTTGTTAATCGTCTATCTGATTTCCTTTTTGTATACGCTCGTTTGCTCTGTTTGAAAGAAAATAATGACGAAATTTTCTGGAATAAGGGTTGTCAATGAAAAAATTTCTATATTTGCGGAAAATTTCAAAAATTAATAACACAAAACATTATTTTAGACTATGTACTGGACGTTAGAACTTGCATCAAAACTGGAAGATGCACCATGGCCTGCTTCGAAAGATGAGTTAATTGACTATGCTATGCGCTCCGGGGCACCGCTCGAAGTTATAGAAAACCTTCAGGAAATGGAGGATGAGGGCGAAATCTTTGAATGTATAGAAGATATCTGGCCGGATTATCCTAGTAAAGAGGACTTCTTTTTCAACGAAGAAGAGTATTAATTGGTTTTAAATCAGTTGCCTTTTTGGGTTATTTTCTATTTAAAAAGAGGTTGAATCAGTGTCTGTCATTGGTTTTTCCTCTTTTGAGAGAAAAAATCTGCGCCAATATGATTTGTATAAATGATTTTTTTGTGTGCTTTTACCCGATACAGACAATTTTTTGATGTGAATACAGTTACTTACATTAGAAGTAGTGTTGATACTTTTTGAAGATATGGAATGAAAAAAGCATTTGTTTCGCTTATAATGTTAATCCTTGGCACGACTGTGATTTATGCTCAGTTCGATGCTCAGTTCAGTCAGTATTGGGCTTGTGCAAGCTATTATAACGCAGCAAATGCAGGTGAATCCGGAGGTGGAAGAGCTTTGATTATCAATCGTCAGCAATGGGTTGGAATGCCTGGCGCACCAAAAACTCTTTTTGCACAGGCAGATTTACCTGTGTCTCGCTGGGGTAAGGAGCACGGGATTGGACTTAATTTGTTGAGTGATAATATTGGCCTTTTTAGTAATTCGACTATATCGCTCAACTATGCGTACAAGACTAATCTTTGGGGTGGACATTTGTCTGTTGGGACTCAGCTTGGGATTGTTAATCAGTCATTTGATGGTAGTCAGGTAAATATTAAAGATTTTACCTCTGCCGGATACGAAACCGGGGATGATGCAATTCCTTCTTCAAGTGTGCAGGCAATGGTTTTTGATATGGGTTTAGGTATTTGGTATTCAAAAGCTGATTTCTATACGGGTTTATCTGTTGCGCATTTAACAGAGCCAACCATCGATTTTGATGAAAATAGCTCTGTTTATATCGGAAAAGTAGTCTATTTAACCAGTGGTTACAAAGTTAACTTGGAAAATCCGGATTGGACTCTTTATCCGACAATGTTGATAAAATCAGATTTCAAAGCATCTCAGATTGAGGCAACTTTGAGGGGTGAATATAAGCAAAGACTTTGGGGTGGATTATCGTATAGATACAAAGATGCGTTTGTCTTTTTGGTTGGAATTCATAAATCAAAGCTCTCAGCAGGATATGCTTACGATCTTTCAACCACTAAGATTTTTAACGTTTCCAAAGGTAGTCACGAACTTTTTGTGGCATATAAATTTGATTTTAGGTTAAAAAAGAATTCAAAACGCAAAATAACGAGAAGTTTACGTTATTTGTGACAGATTATAGGCGTGCAATAATTGGTATTTAAAAAATTAATTGTATGTTTGTGCAGATTTTAGGGTGTAGTGATTAACATTAATAAAAATATGTTGTGGATAAATTAAGACTGGTTGTTGTTATTGCCATAGCAATGCAGCTTTTTACGTTAAGTCTTTTTGCAAGACAACCAAAGGAACAAAATCCAAACTTTTTAAAAAAACGTAACTACTACAATTATCGTTTTATCGATAAATGGGTAGTTAATGTTGGTTTGGGTGGTCAGGCTTACTTTGGCGAGAATGATGTTGATGCCGGATCGCTAAATAGAAACAGACCCGCATACATGTTATCCTTACGAAAACAGTTTGGAGAATATTTTGCTGTACGGGGAAAGTTTACTGGTGGACAGCACAGAAACGGACTTGCGTCAAATTCGCTTAATGCAGATTTTTCCTCAACTGGTTTTTCAGGTGATTTGATGCTGAATGTAACCAGATTAGGATCTGAGTACATCTTGGAAAAGGATCCGAAATTTTGGGTTTTTGGTGGAGCAGGAATGGAGAAAAGTACATTTGCCAGTTCTCCTACATTTAATCTGGGGTTATATGCTGAATTTCCAATTAATGAAAAATTTAATATTACTGCTGAAATCAGGGGCACAATAGTCGAAGAGGGCTTTGATGGCTTTAAAGGCGGAAAGTTGGCCTACGAAGGTTATTCTACTGTTTTATTTGGAATCACATATTATTTCAAGAGAAATAATGATTAAGTATTTGTATTAATATAAAGAATAAAGGGTTTATGAAAAGAGTTTTGCCATTATTATTAATTGTCTTTGTTTTGCTGGTAGCTGCAAAAGTGTTATCTCCTATTTCGAAATCGAAATTCAAAGAAGCAGCACCTTCAGGTATGGTGCTTGTTAAAAGAGGCGCTTTTTTAATGGGAACTTATATGGGTAAAACAGATAATACCTGGGGTACTACTAACGACACGATGAAAGTTTCGATTGAATCATTCTGGATGGATGAAACAGAGGTGACTAATTATCTTTATAAACAGTTTGCCGGATGGGTCAAAGATTCAATTATTCGTGAGAGTCTTGTCGCAGTTGATCCTTTATTTAAGCCTATAAATAAAATTACGGGTGATTCTGCGTTAAACTGGAACAGAAAAATTGATTGGAGATCTAAAAAACCCGAATATCAGGAAATTCTAAAATCGTTCTTCGTTCTTGAAAAATCAACAAATAGAAAGTACTTTAATACTAATCGTATTAATTACCTTTATACATGGGTTGATAAGGAGAAATCAAGTCGCTTCGAAAGAAAACAGGATATTAAGGATACAGATTTTAGACGTGCTGTTCGTAGAATTGATAGTATCTGGTTGGATTCATCTTACTTAAATAGTGATTGGAAGATTGAAACTGTCAGAATTGCCAGAGCAGCTAAGAAAAGAGAAGATTTTATCTCTACTATAATTTCAAATATTTACCCTGACACTACCTGTTGGAAAGTGGATTTCCGTGGTGAGCAAAATGATATGTACCTGAATCAATACTTTGCACATAAAAGTTTCAATAACTATCCTGTTGTTGGAGTTTCTTGGGAGCAAGCAAATGCGTTTTGTAACTGGAGAACAAAAGTTCAGCAAAATCGCAAAACAGGTATGATTGAGGAATATCGTTTGCCAACAGAAGCTGAATGGGAATATGCTGCCAGAGGTGGTAGAAATGGTAAAGTTAATAAGCTATACCCTTGGAAAGATGAATCCTTAAAGGATAAAAATGGTTGTTATTTCGCTAATTTCAAGGCTGAAGAGGGGAATTTCCCTCTTGATGGATTTATTATTACTGCGCCTGTTGGTTCCTTTCCCCCAAATGAGCTGGGTTTGTTTGAATTAGTAGGAAATGTATCAGAATGGACAGGAACAGCTTATTTTACCAGTGGTAATAAGTTAATGTCTACAATGAATCCAAATGTTTCGTTGAATGCATTGTACCATTTTCCGTATGATTTGAAGAAAAAAGTTGTCAGAGGTGGTTCATACAAAGATATTTTTGAAAAAATAAACACAAATCTTCGTGATTGGAAATATCAGAATGATAAAGCACCTGATGTTGGTTTCCGTTGCGTTAGAACAGCTTTGCCATAGTAATCATATAAAATATATCAAATATTATCAAATTAAAATCTTATGAAAACAGGGAAAAAATCAAAGGGGTCTTCACTGAGTGAATTTTTAGCAAGCAAAAAGGGGCGCACTATTATGAATTACGCCTACAGTATTGGTGCCGCAGTTGTAATTTTAGGTGCATTATTTAAAATTCTTCACTTAAAAGGTGCTACTGAAATGTTGTTTATCGGTATGATGACAGAGGCAGTAATTTTCTGTATTTTTGCATTTGAGACGCAACATGAAGATACAGAGTGGGAACGGGTTTTTCCGGTTTTGGCTACAAAAAAGGAGGAAGATAACTTCCTGAAAATTATGGCTGAAAAAGGAATCAAGAGTAGTGGTGGTGCAGGTGCACAAATTCCGGAATTATCTGCAAATAGTGCAAAAAAACTGGAAGAAAGCATTAATAAATTGGATCAGGCAGCTACGCAACTGTTCAAAATGGCTGAAATGACTGAAATTACTCAGAGCTATGTTTCCAAAATGGCAGGTGTTAGCAATAGCATCGAGAAATTTGGAAAATCAACTGGACAATTGGCTGAAATTTCTGATAATCTGGCTGATGCTTATGGCAACATGAAGAATAATGCTTCGGCTGTGAAGACTAGCTACGATAATTATTCAAAACAGATGATTTCTTTGACAGATAATATTGGTGGATTAAGTGCAATTTATCATGAACAAATGAATGCAATTACTCAACAGATTGAGTCGGTTTCTAAGCTGCACAACGAATTGACACGGATGGCCAGTATGTACGAAGGATCTGCTGCCAGTGCAACTAAGTTTAAGGCTGAAACAGAGAGAATGGCTGATCAATTATCATCGTTGAATAGCATTTATGAGAGAATGATTAAGGCCATGACCGCTAACTATGCGGTGAAGGGATAATTTATTTAATTCACTGAAAAAATATAATTATGTCTGGAGGAAAACAAACACCTCGTCAGAAGATGATCAATTTGATGTATCTTGTCCTGATGGCGATGTTGGCTCTTAATGTATCTACCGATGTGTTAAATGGTTTTGTTGTGGTTGAGGATAGTATTAAGGCAACTACAAGAATTAAGATTGATCAGAATAAGAGCCTGATAGAGGAGTTGGAATTTTATGCTAAGCAAAACCCGGCTAAAGCAGGCCCTGCGTTAGCTGATGCTATGAATATAAAGAAGTCTACTGATTCGCTTTATGATTATGTGCAAAGTCTTAAATTACGTATCGCCAATGCTGTTGATGGAGAACAAGCAAACGTTGATTCGATTGTTGGTAAAGATAATTTAGATGCTGCGCCACAGGTTATGCTTTTGGGTGGTGAAGGAAAGAAGTTAAGAGAATGGATTACTAAGTATCGTTCTTTTATGATAGTGAAAATTCCTGATTCAACCAAAAGAGAAATTGTAAAGAAGAGTCTTGTTACCGAAGCTAGTAAAAAGGCTAAATCAGCTGGTAGAAGAACTTGGGAGGATGAAAATTTTGAAAGTATGCCTGCTATAGCAGCAATGACTATTTTGAGCAAGCTTCAAAATGATCTTAAGAATGCTGAAAGTGAAGCGATGTATGCTTTAATTAAAAGTATTGATGTTGGTGATTTCCGTGTAAATTCTATTTCTGCATATGCAATACCTACTTCGACTAATGTTATTGTTGGAGGTAAGTATTCTGCACGTTTAATTCTTTCGGCAATTGATTCAACGAAGCAACCGAAGTTTTATGTTGGAGGACAGTTGGTAAATTCACGTAACGGAATGTTTGAAACTGTTTGTGGAGCCGTTGGAGACAAAACATTATCAGGATATGCTGAGTTGACTCGTGGCGATGGTTCGGTTTCAACATTTAAATTTGAAAATAAATATAGTGTTGTATCACCAACTGCTACTGTTTCTGCAACAAAAATGAATATATTGTATGCTGGTTGGACTAATCCTGTTAGTATTTCTATGCCGGGTGTTCCAACAAGTGCATTAACGGCTACATTAAGTAATGGCCAACTTATTCGAAAAGGTGATGAATGGATTGCTATCCCTTCTCCATCTGCTATTAATACTGATGTTAATATTACTGTTCGGACCAAGGTTGGGGATAAGGATATCGCTATTCAGTCTAAATTCCGTGTGAAGGAGACACCAAAACCAACAGCTTATTTGGTAACAGCTAACGGCAGCAAGTTTAGCAATGAAATTGTTCGCAAAGGTGAATTAATGAATTTATCAGGTTTTGTAGCAGAGCTTGCAGATTTGGATATTCCTTATTCTATTGAAAGTTTTGAAGTGTTCTATATTGGTCCTGGTGGTGATGCCAGACGTATAAATACTAATTCGAAGACTTTCTCCGCCGAGCAAAGAGCTTTGTTTGAGTCTATTAACAGACCTAACTTCCCTCTTACTTTCAAGAAGTTTGTTGTGCGTGGTCCTTCGGGAAGACAAACATTAAAAGATGAAATTACTGTTATAGTTAGATTATAGTTTTCAATCTGATTTTGTTTTGTGTACTACTCAAAAAAATATAGATGTATGAATTTTAAAAGATTTGGTTTCCTTTTGGCCGGTGTTGTAGTTTCTGTCGCAACAGTTTTTGGACAGGATCAACGGGATGAGATTTATGTGGATAGTGTTTTATTTAACATGTCTAAAGATGCGCAAAATTCATTGAGAGATGTGTTTGCGGATCCATCCGAAGTAAGTTGGGAGATATATACAATCAGTAATATCATGTTCGACTCTAAAGATATCACAGGTAGTGATACATTAAGAAGGAATGAGGTATTGCGTTATCCGTTGGTTTCTGAACAATCAGAAAAAAGAGATAAGTTTAATCCTGATAATGTTAAATACAGAACAAGGATGAATTTGTTTACTTTGATTCTCAAGTTGGCCATGAAAAAAATGTCTGATGTTCCGTGTTATGCTGTTCCTAAAACAAAATCAGGTGTTGATATTCCTGATTTCGTAGAAGAAAACAGATTAAAGTCACCTAAGGAAATATGGAATAAATTCACTACAGATAAGTTTTCTGAAGACAATCTTAGTATGATTGAAGTATTAGGATTCAGAATTAAAAAACGTTATTATTTTGAGAGTGAGTCTTCAGAGGTGCATAGTGAAATTATAAATATTGCACCAATAACAAGAGACACTTCTGGTACTGGTTATGCTTATCCTTTTTATGTTAGTTATAAAAGTGTGATGCCGTGGTTGATGATGTATAATTTATCAGTCTCTGAAACGAATAATGCTGATGAGATTAATTTTGATACTTTTTTTAGAAAGGAGCTTTATACTGAGGATATTACTAAAATTCAAAATCCGTTAAATAAATCGCTTTCTGAAATTTACAATAATGATAAGGATGCGATTAAAAAACGTCAGGATGAATTTAAGCAATCATTAAAGAATTTTTCAAAAGCAATCTGGGTAAATACCAATGCGAAAATTCAGGAAAAGATGTTGCTTCAGAATGCAAAAACAGAGAAGAAGCCAAAGTCAAAAAAGAAATCTGAACCTGTCGTAGAAAAGAAGGTAGAAGAACCTAAGGTTACAAACTAAATAAAAGAAGGTGTCCGATTAATTTGGACACCTTCTTTTTTATGTATACTGATTAATTGTTCAATTTGTTAGGCATAGATTTGTATTTTTGTCAGGCTTTTTGGTATTAAATAACCATATTATTTTCGGCGAATTGTTTTTTATAAAGAGGTTATAGTTTAATCTTATCACTTATTTAGTTTGCCAGGTTATTCTACTTAAAATTTTTTGTGTGGCGCCTTTATATGTTTCTATATACTTTCCTGCGTTTTCACCCGATATTTTCAGCATCATTGGATTGTTTTTATACTTATCCATTTGGAGTTTATACTCTTCTGTTGTATTTATTGAATTTCCACCTTTCCATTCAATTAAGTCTCTTGCTTCTTTAAACTTTGAGTAGTTTGGTCCAAATACTACAGGCATATGATATACTGCTGCTTCTGTCGTATTGTGTATTCCTACGCCAAAGCCTCCACCAATATAGGCTACATCACCATATCTGTATATTGATGAAAGGAGTCCAAAACAATCAATAATAATGCAATCTACAGAGTCTATGGATTCCTCATCTGCTTCTGAGTATAGTAAAAAGGATCTCTTAAGCTCACTGATTATTGAATTCAGATGTTCATCATTGATTTCATGAGGTGCAATAATGAGTTTTGTGTTGGGATTTTCATTGAAATATTTAATGACAATCTCATCATCCTTTGGCCATGTACTACCTGCAACTATTGTAAATTGAGTTTTGAATTTCTGAATCAGGGGCAACTCTTTTGCCTTAGACTTTATATCAAAAACCCGGTCGAAGCGTGTGTCGCCACAAATTGTTGTGTTGGTTATGCCGATGGACTGCAACAGATCTGATGACTGTTTGTCCTGTACAAACAAATGATTGAATTTGAATAGCAAATTGCGGTATGCTTTTCCGTAGAATTTAAAGAATAGTTGCTCTTTTCTGAAAATGGCTGAAACTATATATGTCTCAATCTTTCTTTTGTTTAACTCAGTAAGGTAGTTTGCCCAGAATTCATATTTAATAAAAAAGACCTTTTTAGGATTGACTATATCCAGAAATTTTCTCACATTTTTCTTTGTATCAGGTGGAAGATAGCAAACGACATCTGCTTGCTCGAAGTTTTTTCGAACTTCATAGCCTGATGGTGAATAGAATGTAATGATGATTTTGTACTTTGGATGAGCTTTTCTGATCTCTTCGATTAAAGGCCTTGCCTGTTCAAATTCGCCCAAAGATGCAGCGTGAAACCAGATGTATTCAGAGTCCTTTTCGATAGCCTTTTGTAGCAATGGAAAAACCTGTTTGTGGCCTTCTGTCATTAATTTTGCCTTGGTGTTGAAAGGTGCAGCAGCTTTGACCAGTGAGAAGTATAAATTAATTGCCAGGTTGTACATAAATAAGGGGGGAAATTTGTAAACATAAAGATCGGGAATCTTCACAGAATTCCCGACTATTTTGATAGCTGAATATTATTTTTCTATTTTTTCTATTGCTGCCTTTAATCGGGCAATAGATTCTTCTTTTCCAATAATTGCAATAATGTCAAACATATGAGGTCCTTTTGATTCGCCTACAATGGCCAAACGGAATGCATTCATAATATTGCCCAAATGATAACCTTGGGATGCAATCCATTCTTTGACAATCGTTTCTGTTTGAGAAGCAGAAAAATCGTTTATCTCAGCCAGAACAGCAATCAATTCATCCAGCTGCGATGAAGTTTCGGGCTTCCATCTTTTTTGCACTGTTTTTTCATCGTATGAAGCAGGTGCAACAAAGAAAAATGAACTCTGTCCCCAAAGCTCTTTGACAAAGTTAACCCGCTCTTTTACCAGTGATACAATGTGGCTGATTGTATCCAAATCCATTTCAATACCATTTTCTTTTAGAATAGGCAAGAATAGCTCGGCGACTTCTTTGTTACTTTTTTGCTGAATATATTTGTGGTTGAACCATTTACCTTTTTCAAAGTCAAATTTTGCACCGCTTTTGCTGCACCGTTCTAAAGAAAACGCATCGATAAGCTCTGACATACTGAAAATCTCTTTTTCTGTACCGCCATTCCAGCCCAATAAGGCCAGGAAATTGATTACAGCTTCGGGTAGATAACCAGCTTCGCGATAACCGGATGATATGTCATTGCTTTTCGGATCCGTCCATTCTAACGGGAACACCGGGAATCCCAGGCGATCACCATCTCTTTTGCTAAGCTTTCCGTTTCCGTCGGGTTTCAGCAATAGGGGTAAATGGGCAAACTGAGGCATTGTATCTTCCCAACCCAGGTAGCGATAAAGCAAAACATGCAATGGCGCAGAAGGTAACCACTCTTCGCCACGAATTACGTGCGAAATCTCCATCAGGTGATCATCCACAATATTTGCCAAATGGTAGGTCGGAAGCGAGTCTGCCGATTTGAATAGAACTTTATCATCCAAAACAGAAGAGTTGACCACAACTTTGCCACGGATAATGTCGTTGACGATTATCTCTTGACCGGGTTCAATTTTGATTCGGACTACGTACTGAGATCCATTATCGATTAAGGTTTGTACCTCTGATGCCGATAAAGTCAGCGAATTGCGCATTTGCAAACGGGTAGATGCATCGTATTGAAAATTGGGAATTGCAGCTCTTTTTACTTCAAGCTCTTCGGGGGTGTCAAATGCAATATACGCCAAATCAGCCGAAAGCAGTTGGTCGACATATTGTTTATAAACCGCTTTTCTTTCCGATTGTCTGTAAGGTGCGCATTTACCACCCACATGTACACCCTCATCAAAAGAGATGCCCAACCAATTGAATGCATCAATGATATATTGTTCTGCTCCCGGAACGAAACGTTGAGAGTCTGTGTCTTCTATCCGAAGAATAAATTCTCCTCCGTGTTTTTTTGCAAAGAGGTAATTGTACAGGGCTGTGCGTACACCGCCAATGTGAAGGGGACCTGTGGGACTCGGGGCAAACCGAACTCTGACTTTTGGGGTTTCCATAATTATTCAGTAAAAATAGGCTGCAAAATTACTCATTTTTTGAACTCCATAGTCTATTTTCCACCTCTCTTTTTTGTGTATCCATTAAAAATAGAATACTTTTGTCCCTGATTCAAACTTTGTACAGGAACCGAATGTTTTAGTTTTCAACGAAATCAGTGAAACGCATGAAGAATAGTATATCAGAAAGAATAGAGGCTTTGCGTTCTCAAATGCGCAATTTGGGGATGTCTGCCTATGTTGTTCCGGCAACAGATCCGCATATCAGTGAATACATTGCCCCCCGATGGAAATCGAGAGAGTGGCTGTCCGGATTTAATGGTTCGGCAGGCACAGTTATTGTAACTTTGTCAGATGCCGGCTTGTGGACTGATTCGCGCTATTTTTTACAGGCAGAACAGCAATTGGAATCAACCGGTATTCAGTTGCATAAAATGGGATTACCCGATACGCCTGATCCGACGGACTGGATTCTGTCAAACTTACAGTCGGGTGATGTTGTTGGATTGGATGGGGCCGTGTTTACGACAAATGATGTCCGAAGGATGTCCAACGTTCTTTCTCAAAAAAGCATTTCTTTGGAAACAAAATATGATCTTTTCGAGACTATTTGGAAGGATCGCCCCGGATTGCCCAAGGAAGAGATATTTGCTCTTCCGGTTGAATTTTCAGGCATATCAGCTGCTGAAAAAATTGCTGATATTCAGGATATATTACGTGTTTCATCTATTGATATTTTATTAGTTACGGCTTTGGATGAAGTGGCATGGTTGTATAATATACGGGGAAATGATGTTGAGTGCAACCCTGTATCGGTAGCATACGCTGTTATTCAACAAAAGGAAGCAATTCTTTTTATTGAAGCGGAAAAGGTTAGCGCAGAAATGCGTAAAATATTGAGTGACGATGGGATTATTCTGGCAGATTACCATAAACTAGCCGAATATCTGTGGTCGCTGTCCTATGATTCAACCATATTGTTGGATGGGAATAAAGTGAATTATTCGCTATTCTCACAATTTGGACAACGGTGTAAATGCGTAGAAAGAGCGTCGCCCGTTTCGATGCTGAAATGTGTGAAAAATGAAACCGAGTTGTCGGGAATAAGACAAGCGATGATAAAAGATGGTGTTGCACTGACCCGTTTTTTTATCTGGCTTGAAAATACTGCTGGAAATGAGGTTGTAACAGAGTGCGATATTGCCGAAAAGTTGTATGAATATCGGGATGAACAGCTGTTGTTTGTCGGTGAGAGTTTTTCTACAATCGCCGGATATGCGGGACATGGGGCGATAGTTCACTACAGGGCTGTTCCGGAAAGTGCATCGGTTATTCAAAAAGAGAGTTTTCTGTTGATTGATTCCGGTGGACAATATTTTAACGGGACGACAGACATCACACGTACCGTTGCGCTGGGTGAAACTTCTGCACAGATGCGAAAGGACTATACATTGGTGCTCAAAGGGCATATTGCAATTGCCACAAGTCGTTTCCCTGAAGGAACCCGGGGTGCTCAGATTGATGTACTGGCCCGAAAAGCGTTGTGGGATGAGGGATTGAACTACCTGCACGGTACAGGGCATGGAGTGGGGCATTTCCTGAATGTACATGAGGGCCCTCAGAGCATACGGATGGATGAAAATCCGACAAAACTTCAGCCGGGTATGGTTATTTCGAATGAACCGGGGCTATATCGTACAAACGAATATGGTATCAGGCTGGAAAATCTGGTCGTGGTACAGGAACTTATGAGCGGTGTTTTTGGTAAATTCTATGGTTTTGAGACTTTGACTTTGTTTCCGTTTGATCTGAAATCTATAGATGTATCATTGCTCGATAGTAAAGAGATTGAGTGGTTGAACCGCTATCATGAAACGGTGTTTGACAAATTGTCTGAAAGCCTTTCTGAGGTGGAGCAGGAGTGGCTCAGAGAAAAAACAAGAAAGATTGAATTATAATAAGATTGAAAAATGGCACTAATCAGATCGGTAAGGGGCTTTGTTCCCGAAATAGGTGAGAATTGCTTTCTGGCAGAGAATGCCGCAATTATTGGTGATGTGGTAATGGGTAGAGATTGCAGTATCTGGTATAGTACTGTGCTTAGAGGAGATGTCAATTCGATAAGAATTGGTAACGGAGTAAATATTCAGGATGGTTCTGTTTTGCATACATTGTACGAAAAATCGACTATTCAAATTGAAGATAATGTGACAATCGGTCATAATGTGACAATTCATGGTGCAACAATTAAGGAAGGAGCACTAATCGGAATTGGCTCTGTGGTGCTCGATCATGCAGTCATTGGAGAGGGGGCTATCATAGCTGCCGGTTCTGTTGTAACGCCCAACACAATAGTGGAGGCGGGTTCGATATATGCAGGTATTCCGGCAAAGTTTATCAAAAAGGTTGACCCCGAACAGGCGAAAGAGATGAATCAGAAGATTGCTAAAAACTATCTCATGTATTCATCGTGGTACAAAGAAGAAGATGAGGATATTGCCTACAAATAATGAAACAGAGATTTCTTTTTATTCTGAAGTATTATTTTTTCATTTTATCGGTTTTTGTTTTACAGAAACCGATATTTATGATGTACAATCACGGCTTTAGCTTGTCGCTGAGCGATTTATTATCCGTTGTTTTGAATGGTATAACAATGGACTTCTCGACAGCCGGCTATTTTACGGTTCTGCCTTTGCTCATTTTGTGGTCAGGACTTTGGATAAGAAATGGCTGGCCCGAAAAATTGTTGAAAGGGTACACCCTGTTTATCCTGATTTTTCTGATGCTTATAATAATCCCCGACTTTCATCTTTTCTCTTCGTGGGGAACGCATATAGACAGCACAATCTTTTTTTACCTGAAATCGCCGGTAGAGGCTGCCGCAAGTGTTCCCTATTGGATGATTGGATTGGTCGTTGTGATAATTTTCTTATCCGTTCTCTCTTTCTATAAATTATACCTAAAGATATTCGGCGAAAGTTCTTTACAGAAAATCCCAACAAACGGTAAAGCGAAGCAAACTGCGCTTATCATCCCGATTTTTTTGGTTTTATTTCTGGCAATTCGAGGGGGAGTTGGGGCATCTACCATGAATGTCGGTCATGTTTTCTTCAGTGGAAATATGTTCCTGAACCAATCGGCTATTAATCCGGTTTTTAATTTTCTCTATTCTGTTACTCACAAAAACGACGATGAAATTGAATACAGTTTCATGAAAGAGAGTGAAGCCGAACGGATATTTGCATCGCTACGTAAGGAGAATGAAAATGAGGATTTTCCGGTACTGCTCACGACAAAAAGGCCTGACGTTATTTTTATCGTTTTAGAAAGTTTTTCGGCCAAAGTAATAGGCTCTTTGGGCGGAATACCGGATGTAACACCCAATTTTAACCGTTTATCGGGCGAAGGGGTATTCTTTACAAATTTCTATGCAAATAGTTTTCGTACAGACCGCGGTTTAATTTCATTATTAAGCGGAACACCATCATTGCCAACGGTACCGTTGATGCGGTATGCCGGCAAGCTCACCAAGTTGCCTTCTATCTCTTCAAGTCTGAAAAAACAAGGATACGATTTAAGTTTGTTATACGGCGGAGATGTAAACTTTGCCAACATGCGTCAGTACTTTGTCTGTTCCGGATTTGAAAAAATCTCTTCGGATGTCAGTTTCTCTCTTTCTGAAAGGCGATCGCGTTGGGGGGTGCCTGATGAGATCACTTTCAATCATTTGTATAATGAGATAAAAAACGAAAAGAAGAGGCTATATTTGAAGTTCTTTCTGACATTGAGCAGTCACGAGCCGTTTGATGTACCGGTAACCGGCTTTAAAGAACCGTATCTCAATTCAGTACATTACACCGATTCTTGTCTTGGTAAATTTATTGAGAAATTAAAGCTATTGCCCGATTGGAAGAATACATTGGTCGTTTTACTACCTGACCACAGTGTGCTGTTTCCGGATACGATGCAAAACAGTCAACCCGATAGATACAGAATACCCATGCTCTGGTTAGGTGGAGCCGTTTCCCGTCCGCAAAGAGTCGACACTCTGGCTGCTCAGTCTGATCTGGCTGCGACATTGCTGGCTCAGTTGGGACTACCTTACAGCGAGTTTCGTTTTTCCCGGAATTTTATGAAAAAGGGTACCCCTAAATTTGCATTTTTCACCTACAACAATGGACTGGGATTTGTAACGAATAAAAGCAAATATGTACTCGATCTGGAAACAAACAAAACGCTGCTGAATAGCGGCGAAAGTGTGACGGCAGACGCTAATTCAGCCAAAGCGATGTTACAGATGTTGCTAAAAGATTTCAAGTCCCGTTGAATATTCTGCGCATATTTTTTTACCTTTGCAAAGTTGCTTTGGCGATAACAATCACGATAAATAAAAAAGAAAAAGATAACGACTATGAGACATTTCACGAGTGTAAAAGATTTGGGCGACCTGAAACAGGCAGTAGCCGAGGCTTTGGAGATAAAAAAAGACAGATATGCATTTACTCATTTGGGTAAAAATAAAACCATGCTGTTGATATTTTTCAATTCGAGCCTGAGAACCCGCCTGAGTACACAGAAAGCTGCGATGAATCTGGGTATGAACACGATGGTGCTCGATATCAACCAGGGCGCATGGAAGCTGGAGACGGAAAGAGGTGTCATTATGGATGGTGACAAACCTGAGCATATACTCGAGGCAGTGCCTGTGATGGGTTGTTACTGCGATATTATTGGTGTTCGTGCGTTTGCCCGTTTCGAAAACAAAGAGGAGGATTATCAGGAGACGGTTATTAATCAGTTTATAAAGCTTTCCGGAAAACCTGTTGTCAGCATGGAGGCTGCCACAGGTCACCCTCTGCAAAGTTTTGCCGATCTGATTACAATTGAAGAATATAAGAAAAAAGATCGCCCCAAAGTAGTTCTGACATGGGCGCCACACCCGAGAGCTTTGCCTCAGGCTGTGCCAAACTCTTTTGCCGACTTTATGAACGAAACAGATTACGATTTTGTGATCGCTCATCCCGAAGGGTATGACCTTGCCCCCCAATTTGTAAGAGGGGCAAAGGTGACACATAATCAGATGGAGGCGTTTAAAGATGCCGATTTTATATATGCTAAAAACTGGTCGGCCTATTCGGGTGACAAATATGGACAAATACTGAGCACGGACAGAAGCTGGACCGTATCTGCTGAACACATGGCTGTGACTAATAACGCTCACTTTATGCATTGTTTACCTGTTCGCCGGAACATGATTGTGACAGATGAGGTAATAGAAAGCCCGCAATCTATCGTAATTCCCGAAGCTGCAAACAGAGAAATCTCTGCTCAGGTCGTACTGAAAAGAATATTGGAAAAACTATAAAATATTGCATATAATTCTGTTTCATTTTCAACTGCCCCGGAGACATACTCTGTGGCAGTTGTATTTAAATTGAGATATTTAGAGCAGGTAGGATATTGTCCTATTTATATATTAAACTACCGGCTTTTGTTTATTTCTTATTTTCAATCTCAATTTCGTATGAGAATGCTGAATTTACAGACTTATTACCTTAAAATTCTTTTGAATCAAGGGTTTGTTTTGTGAAAAAAGAAAAAATATCTATCTTTGACCGTTCAAATTGCTCTGTCTAATCACTTGTGTTCGATGAAAATGAAAAATACGATATTTATTCTCATAACTTTCTTCTGTTTGAGCCCCGAAATATTCGCTCAACGATATAGCTTTAAGAGAATTGATACCCATAATGGTTTGATAAACAACCATGTGAGTAGTTTACTCGCAGATAGCAAGGGGTTTATCTGGATTGGTACTCAGTCTGGATTATGTCGATTTGATGGTGCTAATGTGAAATTTTTTAGAAGAATTGAGGGCGATTCGACTTCTCTTATTCATGATGATATTTTTCGAATCAGTGAGTTGCCCAACGGTAAGTTGTATGTATCTACAACCAACGGAGATTGTATATATAATCCTTTGACAGAGTCTTTTGAGCGAAATTTGAACAGAGGAAAAGCTTATTTTGGAATTACATCAGATATTGTTGTATTTAAAACTAAAAAAGATAAGCAATCGAGATTCTGGGTAATGACTGAAAAACAGGGAATTTATTGTTTAGAGCGTGGCAAAACAACTAAAATAATTATCAAGAATCAAAAAACAGATTTGACAGACCTGGCCATCAACTCAGATGGTAATGTCTGGCTGAGTTTTCACGGTGGTCATTTAATCCTGATTGATTCAAAAAGTCATAAAATAATCCGTGAATATTATCTTCCCAAACAGACTCTTTATACCGATCTTAACTACATTAAGTTATTTGTGGACAATTCTAATGATTTGTGGGTATATTCACTCAATAATATAAAAGGTGTTTTCCTGATAAATAATAAGACGGGAAAAATGAGGCAGTTTGATAAGTCAAACGGCTTTTCAAATATGATTAATGCTGTAACTCAGGACAAAAATGGGTTGATTTGGATTGGAACAGATCATGATGGGGTTATTCTGACAAATAAGGAGACAAACGACCTGACTCTATTGAAAAATTCTGAATTTGATGAACGCTCTCTGAGTCAGGATGTGGTTACTTCTTTGATGACAGATGCGCAGGGCATTGTATGGGTTGGTACGTTTAAAGAGGGGCTTAATTATTATCATCCGGATCTTTTTCAGTTTGAGCAATGGCACAGAGAGCCATTAAATAGTAACTCTTTGCCCGTCAATGATGTCAACTGTATTTATGAAGATAATTCGGAGAATATCTGGATGGGGACAAATGGGAATGGCCTGATCTATTATGATAGAAAAACGAGAAAATTTACTAGCCTGAATGGGAATAATACGCCTGGCTTTCAGGCCGGAAATATTGTACTGTCTCTGCATCAAACAAAAGATGGGAAAATGTTTATTGGCACCTATCTGAATGGTTTATATATTTTTGACGGGAAACAGTATTCAAACTATCAGGCGCAGAAGATAGGTTCAGAGTATTCTGTTATTCGGAATATCTGGGCAATTAATGAAGACATTAAGGGTCGTATTTGGGTGGCAACACTGGGCGGTGGGGTCTGCTTATTTAACCCTAAATTAAAACAATTTGAGACCTTACAGCTTGATTATCCTTATAATATTCCTATCGTTTATTCCACAGCTGTGGATTCTGATAAACGTGGTTATCTTTATATTGCGACAACAACGGGGCTTGTTATCTACGACACAAATAAGAATAAACCGGTCAAATATCTGACAACAAAAGATGGCATTGGTGGGGTGTATATCTCGACTGTAAAGATTGATTCGAGAGGTTTGGTTTGGATAGGTTCGGCGGGCGGTGTCTCTGTTTATGATCCTGTAAAGGAGAGTATTCTGAAATTTAATGCCGGCTTTGAGCTACCCGAAACGTCGGTTAGAAGAATTGAAGAGGACAAAATGGGTGGTATCTGGATCTCAACACCGCTCAATATCACACATGTCAGGGTCGATGGTGTGGATAATGGAGAATTAAACTGTCAATCCTCTATTTATGATCAAAGTTATGGAATTACTCAGGGCACGTATAATAATCTCTCATCCTGTATTACAAAGCGGGGAGAATTGTATTTTGGAAGTTCAAAAGGTGTTACCCGATTCAACCCTGAAAAAATTAAACCGGTTCGACTGTCACCCAAAGTTATTATCACTGATTTTCAGATATTTAATAATTCTATTCGCCCGGGTGAACTGTATCAAAATCGCATTGTGCTTAATAATTCCCTTTTACACAAACAGGAAATAGATTTATACCACAACGATCAGGTATTCTCTATCGAATTTGCGGTTTTAGACTTTTTTCATCCGAGCAAACATAAATATTCCTATAAACTGGAGGGATTTGATGATAACTGGGTAACAGCCGATCCGAATTTCAGAAAAGCTACTTATACACAATTGCCCCCGGGAAGATACAAATTTAAGGTTCGGGTTGCATCCAATGCAAATGATTGGATTGAACAGGATACGACGCTTGTTATTCATGTTAATCCACCGTTTTGGCGTACCAATTTTGCCTATTTTGTCTACCTTACGCTGCTAATATTGGCGTTGGTGTTTATCCGTCGTCGTATGCTTCAGGCTGAGCGAGATCGTTATGCACGGGAACAAGAGAAGAAGGATGCGCAACGTAAGCATGAAATAGATGAAATGAAGGTTAACTTTGTCACAAATGTGAGTCATGAATTCAGAACGCCGCTTGCATTATTGATGTTGCCATTAGAAAAGTTGATGGATGAAGAGACAAACTCGGAAAAGAAAAAACAATTGCTCTCTATTTATGTAAATGCAAAACGGCTGTTGAATCTGGCAAATACATTGCTTGATCTTCAAAAACTGGATTCCGGAAAAATGAAAGCATCGTATACGATGGTCGATTTCGTCGCTTTTTGTCGGAATATTTGTAGTTCATTCACCCAATTATATGATAGTAAGAAGATTAACTTTACGTTGTCTGCCGAGATGGAAGATCTATCCATTTATCTGGATCAGGATCTGATGCAGAAGGTTGTGTTTAATCTTTTATCGAATGCATTTAAATTCACAACAGAAGGTGGGCGGGTTTCTGTGTTGTTGGGTATCGAGCAAAGGGTGCTGGATGGTGAATCCCGTTCTTTTGCTAAAGTACAGGTCTCTGATTCGGGTATTGGTATTCCGGTCGAAAATCAGAAAAGTGTTTTTGAGCGCTTCTTTCAAAATGAACTGCCTGCTTATATGGTTAATCAGGGTAGTGGCATTGGATTGTCTATGGTGAAAGAATTTGTCGAATTACACAATGGCCTTATAGAATTGCAGAGTGAAGTTGGAAAAGGTAGCGTTTTTTCAGTCCTGCTACCACTCGACGAATCATTATCAATCACTGAAACACATTCGCTTGAACGAGAGGAGATTATTTTGTCGGACAATCCGGTTTTAGACGATGAAGGTAGTTTAGTTGGAACGCGAAAGCATTTACCAACTATGCTTTTAGTAGAAGATAACAACGATTTTAGGTTTTATCTGAAAGAGAATTTGAAAGATAGATTTGTCGTTTTTGAAGCTACAAATGGCAAAGAAGGATATGAGCAAGCGATATCAATTCTTCCCGATATCATTGTGAGCGATGTGATGATGCCCCTGATGAATGGGCTTGAGTTGTGTAAAAAATTAAAGTCCGGACAGGCGACTTCCCACATCCCCGTTATTTTGCTGACAGCCCGAGCATCTCAGGATCAGAACATTGAGGGCCTGGAGAGTGGTGCCGATGATTTTATCACAAAACCATTCAATTTATCTATTCTGTTATTGAGAATTAAAAATTTGATTTCTCAACGGGAGAAGATTCAGAAGCAGTTTATGAAGCACATTGAGGTAAACCCAAGTGAGATCACAGTTACGTCAATGGATGAACAGTTGATAGTCAAGGCTATTGAAATTGTAGAAAAGAATATTGAAGATCCCGACTTTACAGTCGAAGAACTAAGCCGTTTGTTGGATATGAGCAGAATGCAGTTGTATAAAAAAGTGTTGGCTATAACCGGCAAAACACCGGTTGAATTTATCCGTACTATTCGGATGAAACGAGCACTGCAGCTCATTAAACAAGGGCAGTACACGATTGCAGAGGTAACATATAAGGTTGGGTATAACAACCCCAAATATTTCGCCAAGTTTTTCAAAAAGGAATTTGGTGTTCTGCCATCCTATTACAAAACCAAGAAGAATCAGGAGTCAGAAGATTTAGAATCTGACCTTGAGGAATAACGATCCTACTTCAATTATATTTTAGATATTTGAATCTGAGAGCTTTTTATATTATTGCTTTTACTGAGATTGAATAAACCACCGAATCATATAATAATGATTTGGATTACATACCCCTTTTTTTTACATTTGAATCCCTTTGTGTTTTTGCTTTAGATGTATATTTGTGCACTGTTTTTTTAATCAATATCAGACAGGCACAGGCGTTTCTAATCCTTCAGATTTATATTTGTTAATTCCGACAATGTTTTTCTGTATCCCGACTCTCAAATGATTCGTGCATTCTGCTGATTTGACTCTAAGATGGTGGTTCTGTTTCGGACAGTTGTTATATATCTTCTGATCAGGATATTTTTATTGAAATACACAAATGAATAATACCAATGTTAAACTTATTATACTCATTATTTATGTGACAAACAATCAATCCCTTTCTCACTTACAGAATTATTCAATCAATTTTTAGTAAAACAACACAAACTGTATGGAAAAACAACACATGATTAATTCGTTGTTCGGAAGTCGCAGCAGATTGAGTCGTAAGATTCATTTTGTAGCGATGTTTTTGTTCATCGGAGTTGCGCAGGCTAATGCAGAGAAATTTTCTCTGAATGAAGCTGATGCGAAAGAAGTCTCTTCTCAAATGGCGGTGCAGCAAACTGTGACCGTAACTGGTATGGTTATTGATGTTACCGGAATGCCGATGCCCGGTGTTACCGTAATGGTGTCTGGAACTACAAATGGCACATCAACCGATGCATTAGGACGATATTCGATAAAAGTGAATTCGCCCGAATCTGTTTTGGAATTCTCATTCGTGAGTTATGTAAAAGAAAAAGCAAAAGTAGGCACCCGTCGTCAAATTGACATAACGCTGAAAGAGGATGCCAAACAATTAGAAGAAGTTCAGGTAGTAGCCTATGGTAAACAAAAGAAAGCCAGTGTAATTAGTTCAGTAACCACTATTTCTGCCAAAGATCTGAAGGTGCCGTCCAGTAACCTGACCACCGCATTTGCTGGTCGACTCTCTGGTGTGATTGCCTATCAGACCAATGGTGAAGTGGGTGTCGTAGGTGAAAATAACAATAATTATTTTGTTCGCGGGGTATCCACTTTTGGTGCTTCAAGTAGCCCGCTTATTTTGATCGATGGTATAGAAAGTTCAAAAACCGATTTGGCTCGAGTCCAACCGGATGATATTGCTTCTTTTTCGATTATGAAAGATGCGACAGCGACTGCATTGTATGGAGCACGTGGAGCAAATGGTGTTATGTTGGTTACAACGAAAGAGGGTACAGAAGGAAAAGCAAAGGTTTCTATTCGTTTAGAAAATACCTTTTCAGCGCCCACAAGTATGGTTGAATTGGCTGACCCTATCACGTACATGAAACTGTATAACGAAGCTGTTATCACAAGAAATCCGCTCGGGTTTCAGCCGTTCAGTCCGGATAAGATAGAGTTTACAGCAGCAAACCGTAATCAGTATGCCTTTCCAGCAGTTGATTGGCAGAAGATGCTATTCAAAGAAATGACATCTAATCAACGTTCTAACTTTAGTGTATCGGGTGGTGGAAAAGTGGCCAGATATTATATTGGAGGAACATATAATATTGACAACGGTGCATTGAAAGTGGATGGTTCAAACAACTTTAATAACAATATTAAGCTGAAAACATATCAGTTGCGTTCGAATATTAATTTGAATGTGACAAAAACAACGGAGATTGCTGCCAGATTATCAATTACAATGGATGATTATACCGGACCAATTGACGGTGGATCAGCCATGTACGAAAAGGTGATGAAGGCTAGCCCTGTATTATTTCCCGCGTTCTATCCAAAAACAGGGGCTACTGCTTACAAAACCCACGTAATGTTCGGTAATCAGTTAAATACAGTGACTAATGGATATTATATTAATCCTTATGCCGATATGGTAAAAGGTTATAAGGAATATTCTCAGTCGAAGGTTGTAAGTAGTTTCGAATTAAAACAGAATTTGCAGGCTATTACAAAAGGATTGAATATGAGAGCTTTGTTTAGTACTGATAGATATGCTTTTGCCGGAGTAACCCGTGCTTTTACACCCTTCTGGTATTCAAGTTCTTTCGACCCTTTGACTGATACATATACTGTATCAAGTCCTTTAAACCCTGATTCTGGTAAAGAATATCTGGATTATAATCCTCTGGGCGAGTCTGTTAAAACAAATACCTATTTTGAAACAGCCATTAACTATGACAGAACCTTTGACAAAGTACATGGTGTGAGTGGTATGCTGGTTGCAACTATTGGTAACAAAGAGAATTCATCAGCTTCATCATTAACGTCTTCCTTGCCAACCAGAAATATGGGTGTATCAGGTCGTTTTACATACAATTTTGACAGCCGTTATTTCATCGAATCGAATTTTGGATATAATGGTTCTGAACGTTTTGCTAAGAAGAACAGATTTGGCTTTTTTCCATCACTTGGTGTTGGCTATTTGATCTCCAACGAAAAGTTTTGGCAAAGCTCTCTGGTTGATGTGGTAAATAAACTGAAGCTGAAAGCAACTTATGGTTTAGTGGGTAATGATAACCTGAGTAACGACGCAAATGACCGGTTTTTTTACTTGTCTGATGTGAATATGAGTAACTCTTCTTATGGATATACATTTGGTTCAAATTTTAATTATAGTAGTCCGGGTATGTCAATAAACAGATATGCTGATGAAAATATTACCTGGGAAAAGTCAAAGAAATTGAATCTTGGTTTTGAAATTGAGTTGTTTGGTGCATTCGAGTTACAAGCTGATTATTTCAAAGATAAGAGAAGTTCAATTTTGATGAATCGTGCGGATATTCAATCCACATTGGGATTACAAACAAGCACTGTGAGAGCAAATGTAGGAGCTGCTGAAAGTGAAGGAGTCGATATGATGTTAGATTATCACAAAAACTTCAAGAACGGCTTATGGATAACCTCTCACTCTACTTTTACTTTCGCAAAAAGTAAATTTACAAAATATGAAGAACCTGATTACACTGCGACTCCATGGAGATCAAGAATTGGAAGTTCAATTAATCAATCTTATGGATTTGTAGCAGAAAGGCTTTTTGTTGATGATTATGATATTGCCAATTCGCCAAGTCAGGCTGCCTATGGAAAGTATATGGCCGGTGATATCAAATATAAAGATATAAATAAAGATGGCTTGATAAACGATAATGATAAAGTGGCTATTGGATACCCCACAGTGCCTGAGATAAACTATGGTTTTGGTGTGTCTATGGGATATAAAGTTCTTGACTTCTCAATTTTCTTCCAGGGTTCAGCGCGTTCTGCATTCTTTATTAGTCCATCGGCAACAGCACCTTTTGTTTCTACAAGTAGCACAGGTGCAGTAAATCAGTTGTTGAAAGTGTATGCAGATAATCATTGGTCAGAAGATAACAGAAATTTATTTGCATTGTGGCCACGTTTATCAGATGCAGCAGTATCAAATAATCAACAAACCAGTACCTGGTTTATGAGAGACGGAACATTTATGCGTTTGAAAAATATTGAAGCAGGTATTACTGTTCCACAAAAATTGATGAAAAAAATAGGCATGACATCTGCGCGTTTTTACTACGCTGGAACAAATCTTCTAACCTTTAGTAGTTTCGATTTATGGGATGCTGAAATGGGAGGAAACGGTTTACAATACCCTATCCAGAAAACGCATACCGTTGGTTTACAAGTTTCATTCTAAATATAATTGTTTGAAAAATGAAAAAAATGAATAGATTAAAATATTATCTGGCCTTGTTTTTAATGACAACATTGGTCAATTCGTGTGATTTTCTGGATGTTGTACCGGATGGCGTTGCCACCATTGATATGGCATTCAGAGACAGAGCAACAGCAGAAAGATATCTCTATACCTGCTACTCATATATGCCAAATCATTTTGATCAGAATGCGAATCCCGGAATGTCATCCTCTGATGAGTTTGTAACCTGGAAATCTGATCAAAGCTGGTATAACAGAACTCTTGTAGAAACAGGAAACAATACCAACTCTCCTTACGATAATTATTGGGATGGTAGTAATGGTGGTAAAGCAATTTTTGCAGGAATACGTTGTTGTAACATTTTATTGGAGAATGTAAATCTGATACCCGATATTTCAGAAACTGAAAAAGCTAGATGGGTGGCTGAAGCGAAATTTTTGAAAGCTTATTATCATTGGTGGTTGTTCCAGATTTATGGACCAATTCCTATTGTTGACAAAAATCTTGATGTGACTGCAAGTTCTTCAGAATTAAGGGTTTATAGAGAGCCAGTTGATAATGTAATTAATTATATTGTTCAAACTCTTGATGAAGCTATACCTGGTTTGCCAACAACTACCGAAATAAAAGGATCAGAATTGACAGATATGGGGCGAATTAGTAAAGAAGCTGCGTTTGCTATCAAAGCACGGGTATTGGTTACGGCTGCAAGTCCGCTTTTTAATGGAGGTGGAGAAGAAAGTGGTTATAAACCATCTTTGGTTGATAATAAAGGAAGACAGTTATTTAATCAACAATTTGATCCCACAAAATGGGAAAGAGCGGCGATTGCCTGTAAGCAGGCTATCGATACTTGTAAAGCAGCTGGTTTTGAATTGTATAAATTTAAACCTGTAAGAGCTATGGTTATTAATGATAGTGTTTCTAAAGTTATTCAGACTGCAATGATTTTGGGCGACAAATGGAATTCTGAGCTTATTTGGGGGCATTCAAATAATAGTTCTACAGGATTACAATCTAATACATGTCCTTTTAATTTCTATTTTGGTGCTTGGCAGGATGTTCTACCCGGACAAAAGCATCCTACATCTATGTATTATGGAAACAGCTCTAGTGTATTTGGTAGCATAGCACCATCAATTAACTCGGCAGAAATATTCTACAGTAAAAATGGAGTACCTGTTGAATATGATACTGATCCTTCTGTTCAGAGTTCATACAATAATCGGTTTACTTTAGGAACAGTTGATGCTGCTCATAAGTATTATATTCGTGAAGGTGCACAAACTGCATTGTTCCATTTTAACAGAGAACCAAGATACTATGGCTCTATTGGATTTGAGGCTGCAAACTGGTATGGTTGGGGTAAAACAAGTCACAATGATATGTTTTATATTAAATGTAAGAATAATGATAATGGGAATCGTAGAGGTGAGTCTGGGATGTATTTAAGAAAATATACTCCTTATACAACTTCAACAACTGGTCTTACAGGAAGTGCGCCTGCTACTGTTTCAGTTGTGTTTACGCCTTATCCTTTTCCTGTTGTTCGTTTAGCAGATTTGTATCTTATGTATGCTGAAGCTAAAAATGAAACAATGGCCACAGCATCCCCCGAAGTATATCAATATATTGATTCAGTACGCTTGAGAGCTGGCTTGAAGGGTGTTGTTGAAAGTTATAGCACCTATACAACGCAAGGGTATCAAACTAAGAAAGAGGTACGTAAGATTATTCACAGAGAAAGACGAATTGAATTAGCATATGAAGGTATTGCATATTACGATAAACGTCGTTGGGAAGAGTTGTTAGATAACAATGACGGAGTACGTGTTTGGACTGTGAATACAGATGATAAGTTTGACTTTGTGAAACCTAAAGTAATTTGGACTAACGAACGTCAAATACGGGATTATTTTTGGCCGATTAGTATTAATACGCTTATCAAGAATCCGAATCTGGCTCAGAATCCTTTCTGGAAATAATTTATACAGACAGCTGAAAATTTAAAAACTAGATATAATGAAAACTAAAATATTTTTTCTTTTTGGAATAATCCTGCTTGGGTTGTATTCCTGTAAAGATGTAACAGTGGGGCAGTATGGCGTAGAGACTGTCGCACCTGATACTCTTCGAAACTGTATAGTTGAGAATTTTGATGGATATTCAATAATCAACTATACGTTGCCTGCTGATAATGATTTGCGATATGTGGTTGCGACTTATCAGTTAGATAATGGTCAGAAAATGGAGGTTAAAGCTTCCGCTTTTACCACCAGTATTAAGTTAGAGGGTTTTGGAAAAGGCGATAGTATCAGACCTGTAGAGTTACGGGTAGTCGATTTAAGTGAAAATCAATCTATTCCTGTTACCGTACTTGTGAAACCGAAAGCATCGCCAATTTTTCAGGTACTGGATTCCTTGCGTGGATACAATGATTACGGCGGAATAACTTTAAAATGGAAAAACCCCAAAAAAGCCAATGTCATTGTTATTGTAAGAAATCCGGAAAATTACAAAACGCCGGCCGATTCGCTTCGTAAGGTGGCAGCTATTGTGGCGATGGGTGGTACTGCTAAGTATTACACAAATGCAGCTGATGGATATGCCAGTGTAAGCGGCTATGATTCTGTTCGTACAACTTTCTATTTTCAGGTTACAGACAAATGGGGAAATAAAACGCGTATCGACTCTATCCGCGTAAAGCCTAAATTTGAAGAGGTTGTTCCAAAGGATTACTTCAAAAGATGGAATGGAGACCCTGCAATCCCTTATCAGGAATACAATGGTAGTTTTGGAATTGAGAAAATGTGGAACAAAATCTGGGGAGCTTCATCAGGACAGGAGTGTTATAGCTCAAAATCCGGTGCTGGTTTATCTAATAATATAACATGGGATTTGAACAGCACTGCGACTGATGGAAGTGGAAAAGGGTACGTATCACCTACCCGTATACGGATTCATGGTCGTTATGGTACAAGTGTAACACAATATGGTTTTAATGCATTACCAAAAACATTCCGTGTATATGGTAGTACTAATCCGCTTGTGTCTATGAACTCAACGGATCCTGAATCTCAGTGGATTCTGCTTAAGCCTGCCACTGGTGGCGATTTGTTCATATTGGCTAAGCCTTCTGGTTTAGGTGGTAATGGGTCTAATATTACATCTGCTGACCTTACTGCGATTAACGAAAATGGTATTGATATCCGTTTTGAAGATAATATGCCATATATTCGTTTTATTCGTATTGAGCAGGTAGATATGTGGAATAATACGACAAATACCGGGTTTAACTACGGTGAGATTTCGCTCTGGGGTAAAGTGAAAAAATAGTAATTTATTGTATCTGTAGTGCATGGTCTTACTATGTATTGCAGATACCAAATTAATAAATATAGAAATGAAAAAGATATTATTTTTATTTTTTGTAGTCTGTGGGATAAGTTGGTTATCTTCTTGTACAGACGATGTTAATTCGCTACACGACAAATATCTAGCTGGCGGAGAAGATAAATCAGTTGGTAAGATTGACTCATTTAAAGTTTATCCGGGAAATGGAAGAGCTATGATTAAATTTTGGTTGAGTGATTCCCGAGCCAAAAAGCTGGTAATTTATCGTGCTGATTCTGCAATTAGCTATTCAGTTACTCTACCGGCTAATAGAAAAGATTCAATCGTTGCATATATTCCCAATTTGCCAGAGGGAGATAATCCATTGACTATGTATTCATGGAATGCAGATAACACTATAAAGTCGATGATCACTTCAACTACTGTTAGAGTATATGGTAAAAAGTATAAAGCTACTTTGACTCAGCGTTCTTTATTGGCGTCAAGTGATTCACTGGTTGGTGGTTATCGTTCTTTTGTTGCAACTTTTGGCGCGAGCTCAGATGGTTTTATCGGAATAGAGGGTGTTTACACTGATACTACTGGTGTAAGCAAGACAGTTTTACTTTCTTCATCTTCGTTTGTTGCAGGAAAATGTGTTTTTCCATCTTTCCCATTTGACGGGGTACTTAAGTACAGGACGATGTATAAACCATCTTCTTCAGTTATTGACACTTTTAAAACAGATTATGTAGAGGTTATACCACAACTCTTTAGCGTGAAAGCACCGGTTGTTATTATTCCGAAAGCAGGAGGTAGTATTGAATTTACTATCGTGGCTAACGAGGCAACAGCCTGGAAGATTACATCACCTGTTACCTGGATGACATTGAGTCAGACTTCAGGTAATGGTACGAAGGTGATAACAGCTTCGGCTACGGCATCTGTATTGGCATCCAGATTTGCTAATCTTACAATCCAAAATACAAATTTGAGTAATCCGATGGTTAAAACTCTTCGTATTACACAAAAGTAATTTATTTCTGATAGTACCATGTCAACATGGTACTATCAGCTATAAAAAAGAGGCTGAATATGTTGTTTATGCATATCAGCCTCTTTTTTTTGTTTTGATTAGAATTTCTTTCGTCGCAGCTCAAATTGTTTGCCTAGATATTTCTCTCTGACAACGGGGTTTTCCGCGAGTTCCTCAGCCGTTCCCTGAAATAGAATCTGACCTTCAAACAGTAGATAGGCACGATCTGTAATGTTTAATGTCTCCTGAGCGTTATGGTCGGTTATGAGTATGCCAATGTTTTTGTCTTTCAGTTTCGCCACAATGTATTGAATATCTTCTACTGCAATGGGATCGACGCCAGCAAATGGCTCATCGAGCATGATAAATTTGGGATCGATGGCCAGGCATCGGGCAATTTCAGTACGTCTTCTTTCGCCACCGGATAATCTGTCTCCCAGATTCTTTCGTACTTTCTGAAGACGGAATTCTGCAATTAGACTTTCCAATTTCTCTTTCTGGTATTCTATACTTTTCCCCGTCATTTGCAAAATTGAAAGGATATTGTCTTCTACTGTCATTTTTCGAAAGACTGATGCCTCTTGAGCTAAATATCCTATACCAATTTGAGCCCTTTTATATACGGGGAAATTTGTAATATCAACATCATTCAGGAATATTTTTCCTTCGTTTGGGGTTACCAGACCAACTGACATGTAAAATGTAGTGGTTTTACCTGCGCCGTTAGGTCCCATCAAACCGACGATTTCGCCTTGTTTTACATTTATGGAAACGTGGTTTACCACGGTTCTGTTTTTGTATTTCTTTACCAGATTTTCCGTCCGGAGTACCATTTGTTCGTCTGTCATCTTTGAAATGCGTTTATTGTGGCGCAAATGTAAAGAAAAAGAAAAAAATAACCTAAATTTGCACTCCAATAATTGAAGATTATGTTGATAAAAAAATCTTTACACCGTTTTGGTGAATATGTTTTGTTAGTTGGACGAACACTTTCCATTCCTGAGAGGTGGAGTGTTTTTTACCGACAGCTTGTCAGAGAGCTAATAAAACTCGGTGCAGATTCGATGGGTATTGTGTTTATTATATCTATCTTCACGGGTGCAGTTATCTGTATTCAGATGAATTTAAATATCTCGTCCCCATTTATCCCGTCTTATGCTGTGGGTATGTCTACGCGTGATACCCTGTTGTTAGAGTTTTCATCGACTATCATGTGCCTTATATTGGCTGGTAAAGTAGGCTCAAATATTGCATCTGAGATAGGTACTATGCGTGTGACTGAGCAAATAGATGCGTTGGAGATTATGGGTATTAATTCGGCCAGCTTTCTTATTCTGCCCAAAATAATGGCTTTAATGTTGTTTATCCCGTTACTTGTCACTTTAAGTATGTTTTCGGGAATAGTGGGTGGATATATTGTTGCTATTTTCACGAGTATGATATCCGTTGCGAAATACGAATACGGAATTCAGAGCTGGTTTAATGAGTATTATATTTGGTACTCAATGTATAAATCGCTTGTTTTTGCCTTCATTATTAGCTCGGTGGCCTCCTATTTTGGGTATTATGCCAGGGGTGGCGCTTTGGATGTCGGACGCGCCAGTACCAATTCGGTTGTGGTGAGTAGTATTATGATATTGTTGTTTGATGTCATACTCACGCATGTTCTGTTGTAGGCAGGAGAGGTTGAAACAAATTTTGAATAACACCATTTATCCATGATTGAGGTAAAAAATATCATTAAGTCTTTCGAAGAAAAGACGATTCTGAAGGATGTCAGTACTGTATTTGAGGCGGGAAAGACTAATCTGATAATAGGTCAGAGTGGATCCGGAAAAACAGTGTTGGTAAAATGCATTGTTGGTCTTTTTGCTCCCGATACAGGGCAGGTCCTTTACGATGGCCGCAATTTGCACTCTATGAAAAACAGAGAGTTGCGTACCCTTCGTAGTGAAATTGGGATGCTTTTTCAGGGTTCTGCGTTGTTCGACTCTATGACGGTGTTGGAAAACGTGATGTTTCCCATTACCGTATTTAGTGATGGAACATATAAAGATAAACTGAACAGGGCGCATTTTTGCCTTGATCGGGTCAATTTGAATGGTGTAGATGATCTTTTTCCATCCGAAATTAGCGGGGGAATGCAAAAACGGGTGGCAATAGCCAGGGCCATTGCGCTTAATCCCAAATACCTGATTTGTGATGAGCCCAATTCAGGACTCGACCCTAAAACCTCTATTCTGATAGATGATTTGATTTCAGATATTACGCATGAATACAAAATAACTACCATTATTAATACGCATGATATGAATTCGGTAATGGGGATGGGTGAGAATATTATTTTTATCAATAAAGGAATAAAAGAGTGGGAGGGTACCAAAGATGGTATTTTTACTTCATCTAACAAAACGCTGAATGATTTTGTGTTTGCTTCTGACCTCTTTCGCAAGGTTAAAGAGGCCGAAATGGGAGCGCAGCAGGAAGAGGGTTAAATTATTATAGTGGAAACGACCTTTTGTCTGCACCCCACATCAGTTTTGCTCTTAGGGTATCGAAATACGATTGTTCTTTTCTTTTAGCTACCAATACCGGATAGTCAGCCCGTCTGATTTTAAACTTGCAGGCATCCACTACGTGTGAACGGCCATCCAGAGCCACCAGAAACTGATTGTTTCGGCTTTCTACCTGCATGGTGATAGTGAGGTTGTCTGGAATTACCAATGGGCGGATTGTCAGGCTGTGGGGGGCAATTGGTGCTATGATGATATTGTTAGACTGAGGGACAAGTATTGGTCCGCCTACACTCATGGAGTAGGCCGTAGATCCGGTGGGGGTAGATACAATAAGCCCATCTGCCTGATAGGTATTCAGATATTGTTCATCGAGCCAGGAGTGAATGGTAATCATCGAAGAGCTGTCCTGTTTCATCACAGCTATTTCATTCAGAGCCAGTCCCGAATCGTTGAATATCTTTCCGTCCAGTTCCAGTTTTAGTTGCGACCGCTCTTCAACAGCATATAACCGGTTGAAAATCTCAGGGATGGCATTTTCTATTTCGTTTTCAGAAATGTCTGCCAGAAAACCAAGTCTGCCTGTATTGATTCCCAAAATAGGGATGCCTTTTCTTCCGACCCTTTCTACTGTATTTAGAAAAGTC
>CAZHNZ010000019.1:0-43986 GCA_964534355.1 uncultured Parabacteroides sp. | reverse complement strand
AGCAACTTGCTTAGCAAAGATCATCATCTCACCCAACAAGCTATCTTCCAAATCAAAGATATAGTCTGTTTCTTGCCTGGGTATGACCAAAGTATGCCCTTTGGTCAGAGGATTAATATCCAGAAAAGCAAAAAACTTATCCGACTCTGCAATCTTATAGCAAGGAATTTCCCCGGAGGCAATTCGACTGAAAATAGTTGCCATATACAATAATCAGATTAAAATTTCAACAACCTCAAAAGACATCTGTCCCGAAGGCACACTGATGTCAACCACATCTCCCACCTTTTTGCCTAATAATCCTTTGGCAATGGGGGTATTGACCGCAATTTTGCCCTCTTTGAGGTTAGCTTCTGTTTCAGAGACCAACATATATTGCATAACTGCATTGTTTTTTGTATTTCTGATCTTCACTTTATTCAGAATCTGAATGGATTCTGTATTCAGAAATTTATCATCCAACAAACGGGAATTGGCCACAACCTCTTTCATTTGGCTGATTTTCATCTCCAACATACCCTGTGCCTCTTTGGCTGCATCGTATTCTGCATTTTCAGATAAATCTCCTTTATCGCGAGCTTCAGCAATCTGACGTGATATTTCGGGACGTTTAACAGTCTCGAGATAATTCAAATCTTCCAGCAATTTTTTATAACCTTCTTCGGTCATATAATTATAAGCCATATAATCCTCCTTTTTTCAACGTTTATAAAAAACAAAAGAATCCCGACCGTTAGATCGGAACTCCTTTACTCTACTTTCCTTTTAAGTTTATGCAAAGATAAATTATTTTCCTTATCAAACAATGGATTTGGAAAATATTTTTTTTACAACAATTTGGCTAATTCACTCTTCAAAGTCGAAATATTTGTTACCCGCTTTACAATCTCTCCCTGGCGGTTAAGCAAAAACAGGGTAGGCAGTTGCGTCACATTATACATTGCCGCAAATTCTGAATTCTGTGCATTTCTATCGTACACACAAACCCACGGTATATTGGATGCCGACACCTTCCAGAAATTCTCATCCTGATCAAGTGAAACCTGATATATTTCGAAACCGCGCGATTTATACTGTGTATATAAATCGCCCAAAGTCATGTTCAAAGACGGGGAAAACTCTGTCTGATAGGCAGTAAAGCTCAACAACACCAATTTTCCGGTCAAAGAAGACAACCTGATGTTTCTGCCTCGAATATCCGGCAAGTCAATCTCAAAACTACCTAAAACCTTCACCTTATCCTGAGGTACAGCAAAACCTTCTTCCTGCCTGGAAGCCTTCATTCCCTGCATAGTAAATTCCACCAAATGCTTAGTGCGGGGATTATTGGGATAATACACATTAAAAGATGTGGCAACAGCTCCGAAAGCCTTCACATCATCAGCATCGGTATAATTGAAAATCAGATAGTTATACACCTTCTGAAACAACGCAAAATAGGCAGCCGCAGAACGGGGATTTTGATAAATAACCGATTTGGCACTATTTTTGTATCGTTGCAGCACACTATCTGTCATTTGCTTAAACCGATCATCGTTGATTTCCTTTTTTTTATATTTTTCAACATTTGCCGTTATGCTGGTTTTTGTTTCGGATGAAAGCTGATTGAGCGAAGCCATTATTTTAGAACTCTCTGACCCTTCGATAGAATAACCGGACGAAAACAGCCTGCGTGTAGTACGAATTGTCACCTCCTCGGTTGAGTCGATGGCGAAATTGATGACCTGATCTTTCACCCGGATGCGGTAAAACTCGGGCGAGAATTCGGGTCTTTTTTGAGTAAAATGGAATTCACCATCTTTTTCGAGGATTGCAGAATCGAGCAATACGGTTTGCGACAACCCCACCTTTTCGAGATAAAGGGTATCCCCATTTGATTTTTCGACCACACCCGAAACCTCAAATTTCGAATTCTGTTTACAAGATACAGCAGATATTGCGAGAAGAGCAACTAACACTATTTTTTTCATGGCTCACTTTTTATTTTCAAAAACGAATGCAAACTTACGCAATTTTTTGATATCAAAACATCCCGGTCTGCATTTTCATATCTCAGGCAATACAAATCATACTTCGACAGAACTATGCCTGTATGCAAACCAACAGACAATAAGAGAGAGCAAAGAGCATTTAACGTGCCCCAACAAAACCAACGGTCCAATGACTAAAAAGGGATAAAAATAGGCCAATAGATCAATTTTATTAACGATTATTGCAATTAGCTGCAAACTTTGTTCTATATTTGCGTGATTTTATAAAAGAGAAAAAAAATAGATTAGAGATTTAAATTTTATGGTAAATCCAATTGTAAAAACAATCGAGTTAGGTGATGGAAGAACCATTACCATCGAGACCGGCAAACTGGCTAAACAAGCCGACGGATCGGTAATGGTGCGCCTGGGTGGCACCATGTTGCTGGCAACAGTATGTGCAGCACAAGACGCAGCTCCCGGAGCAGATTACATGCCTTTACAGGTAGAGTACAAAGAGAGATATTCGGCATTTGGACGATTCCCCGGTGGTTTTACCCGCCGAGAAGGAAGAGCTTCTGATAGCGAGATTCTGGTATGTCGTTTGGTTGACCGCGCTTTGCGTCCCCTCTTTCCGGACGATTTCCACGCAGATACATTTGTAAATATTATGTTATTTTCGGCTGATGGCGAAGAGATGCCGGACTCGTTGGCGGGTTTAGCAGCTTCTGCGGCACTGGCCGTTTCTGATATACCTTTCAACGGACCAATTTCTGAGGTTCGTGTGGCTCGTATTGGTGGCAAATATGTAGTTAATCCTACATTTTCGCAATTGAAAGAGGCCGATATGGACATTATGCTGGCTGCCACGATGGACAACATCATGATGGTAGAGGGCGAAATGCAGGAAGTATCGGAAGCCGAATTGCTTGAAGCGATGAAAGTGGCTCACGAAGCAATCAAGATTCAGTGTCAGGCACAAATTGAACTGGCAGAAATGGTTGGTTCGACTGTAAAACGCACCTATTGCCACGAAACAAATGACGAAGAACTTCGTCAGGACGTTTGGGCAAAATGCTACGACAAAGCCTACGTTGCAGCAGCAGCTTGCAACCCAAACAAACACGAGCGCATTGCAGCATTCAAAGCTGTATTGACAGAATACAAAGAGGGCCTCACCGAGGAAGAATTGTCGGCAAAAGGCGCTTTGATATCGAAATATTACCACGATGTGGAAAAAGAAGCTATGCGCAGAAGCATTCTGGATGAAGGCAAACGTTTGGATGGTCGTACGACAACCGAAATTCGCCCTATCTGGTCTGAAATAGATTATCTGCCCGGCTCACATGGTTCGGCTATTTTTACCCGTGGCGAAACTCAGTCATTGACTACAGTTACTCTGGGTACCAAAATGGATGAGAAGATGATTGATGAAGTATTGGTTAAAGGTCGCGAACGCTTCCTTTTGCACTACAACTTCCCTCCTTTCTCTACCGGTGAAGCAAGAGCTGCTCGTGGCGTTGGCCGCAGAGAAATCGGACACGGAAACCTGGCGCACCGCGCATTGAAGGGAATGATACCTGCAAACTATCCGTATGCAGTTCGTATTGTTTCTGATATTCTGGAATCAAATGGTTCGTCATCTATGGCTACTGTTTGTGCCGGTACTCTGGCTCTGATGGATGCCGGGGTAACAATCAAAAAACCTGTTTCGGGTATCGCTATGGGATTGATTACAGACAAAGGAAACGTGAAGTTTGCTGTTTTGTCTGACATATTGGGTGATGAAGATCACCTGGGTGACATGGACTTCAAGGTGACTGGTACCAGAGATGGTATCACAGCCACTCAGATGGACATCAAAGTTGACGGATTATCTTACGAGATATTGGAAAAAGCATTGTCTCAGGCCCGCGAAGGCAGAATGCACATTTTGGGTAAAATAGAAGAGACTATCAGCGAGCCTCGTGCAGACCTGAAACCCAATGCTCCACGTATCGAGGTTATTATTGTTGCCAAAGATTTCATTGGTGCGATTATCGGCCCCGGCGGAAAAATCATTCAGGATATTCAGGAAAAATCGGGTGCGACTATTACCATTGAAGAAATTGATGGATGTGGCCGCGTAGAGATTTCGGGAAATAACAAAGCGGCAATTGATGCTGCTGTTGCCCGTGTAAAAGGCATTGTTGCAATACCTGAAATTGGTGAAGTGTACAAAGGTAAAGTGAAGAGCATCATGCCTTTCGGTATGTTTGTTGAATTTATGCCCGGCAAAGACGGATTGTTACACATCTCTGAAATTGACTGGAAACGTCTCGAAACAGTAGAAGAATCCGGCATCAAAGAAGGCGATGAACTGGAAGTAAAACTGCTCGAAATCGACAAAAAGACAGGTAAGTTTAAATTGTCGAGAAAAGTTCTTTTGGAACGCCCTGCCCGTAACTAATTGATAGAATTATAGTTCAATAAAAAAAGTCGGTTTCGAAATTCGGAACCGACTTTTTATTTTTTGTCAGGATTGCGAAAAAGTCAGCAGACCATTTTCGATTTTCAACTGAATGGGATGAGCTTTATCCACAGTCTGCGATAAAATAGCCTTCGACAACTCATTAAGCACAAAACGCTGTATAACCCGTTTCACCGGCCTTGCACCAAACTGAGGATCGTATCCTTCGTGAGCAATAAAGCGCAATGCTTCGTCTGTGTAAGTCATTACCACTCCACTTTGAGCCAACAGATGAATAAGTCCGTTTAACTGAATAGAGACAATCTGTTCGATTTCATTTTCTGATAGTGGTGTAAACATTATTATCTCATCAATACGATTGAGAAACTCCGGACGAATAGTGTGTTTCAACAAATTAAGCACCTCTTTTTTTGTAGTTTCTATCACGACTTCCCGGTTTGCCTCAGTCATATTCTCAAAGCTATCCCTGATCAGGGCAGATCCCATATTAGAAGTCATTATAATAATGGTATTCTTAAAATTTACCACACGACCCTTGTTATCAGTAAGGCGTCCATCGTCCAGCACCTGCAACAGCGTGTTGAATACATCGGGATGAGCCTTTTCAATTTCATCAAACAACACCACCGAATAAGGTTTTCGACGAATAGCCTCTGTGAGCTGACCACCCTCATCATATCCCACATAACCCGGGGGCGAACCGATCAGACGCGTTACACTGAATTTTTCCTGATACTCACTCATGTCGATACGTGTCATCATATTCTCATCATCGAAAAGATATTCCGCCAATGCTTTGGCCAACTCCGTCTTTCCTACACCGGTGGTTCCCAGAAAAATAAATGAGCCAATTGGCCGTCGCGGATCCTGTAACCCGGCTCTGCTCCTTCTCACGGCATCGGCAACTGCCGTGATTGCTTCCTCCTGACCGACAATACGTTTGTGTAACTCTTGTTCGAGACTCAACAATTTAACCTTCTCGCTCTGCATCATTTTACTTACCGGGATGCCTGTCCACCGGGCAACTACCTCAGCGATATCATCGGCAGAAACCTCCTCCTTGACCATGGCCGTCACACCCTGCATCAGATGTAGCTCATCCTGAGCAGCTTCTATTTCATGCTCTTTTTCCTGTACACGACCATATCTTATCTCTGCGACTTTGCCATAGTCGCCATTTCTTTCGGCATTGTCTGCCTGAAACCGAAGGTCTTCAATCTCAATTTTAGCCTGTTGAATCCGGTTAATCAACGACCGTTCCGATTCCCATTTTGCTTTTAGTTTTGTTTCATCTTCTCTCAAATTGGCTATCTCTTTGCTTAAAATCTCAGATTTCACACTATCGTTTTCACGCTTAATTGCCTCTCTTTCAATTTCAAGCTGTTTGATCCGGCGTGAAATCTCATCCAACTCCTCGGGAACAGAATCTACCTCTAAGCGCAATTTTGCAGCAGCCTCGTCCATGAGGTCGATAGCCTTATCCGGCAAAAAACGATCCGAGATGTAGCGATGAGACAATTGCACAGCCGCAATTATCGCCTCATCTTTGATTCTGACTTTGTGGTGATTCTCGTACCGTTCTTTCAGTCCGCGCAAAATAGAAATGGTACTCAACTCATCCGGTTCATCTACCGTAACAATCTGAAAACGCCTTTCGAGCGCCTTATCCTTTTCGAAATATTTTTGATATTCGTTCAACGTTGTAGCTCCAATTGCGCGCAACTCGCCACGTGCCAAGGCCGGTTTCAGAATATTGGCCGCATCCATCGCACCTTCGCTTTTGCCAGCACCCACAAGCGTGTGTATTTCGTCGATAAACAGAATAATCTCCCCGTCAGCCTGAATGACCTCATTGACGACCGATTTCAGGCGCTCTTCAAACTCACCCTTGTACTTAGCTCCGGCAATAAGTGCACCCATATCCAGCGAAAATAGCTGTTTCGATTTCAAATTCTCAGGCACATCTCCCCTTACAATACGATGAGCAAGCCCCTCGGCAATCGCCGTTTTTCCGGTACCCGGCTCCCCTATCAAAATCGGATTATTTTTGGTTCGACGACTCAATATCTGCAACACCCGACGAATCTCATCATCGCGGCCAATCACAGGATCGAGCTTACCGGCGCGTGCCCGTTCATTGAGGTTTACCGCATATTTGTTGAGCGCATTGTAGGTCTCTTCGGCAGAGGCCGAATTCACCTGATTACCTTTGCGCAAATCAGCAATGGCCAACCTGAGCGATTTCTCATCCACACCGGCATCTTTGAGCATCGTACTGATAGTGCTTTTTTCTACCAATAGAGCCAACAAAATGTGCTCAATAGCAACAAACTGATCACTCATCGAACCCGACAACTCAATAGCCTTTTGCAAAACAGCATTGGATTCGCGACTGAGATAAGGCTCTCCACCCGTAACTTTGGGATACGATTCTATCTGTTTGTCAAGTACCATCATTAAAGTCGGACTATTCACACCCAACTTTTGAAAAATAAAGTTGACTACACTCTCCCCTTCGTTGATAATCCCCCGAAGCAGGTGAGCAGGTTCAATTACCTGCTGACTTTTTGAACCAGCCAGCTGAATGGCCTTTTGAATGGCCTCCTGCGATTTGATTGTGAAATTATTGAAGTTCATAGTATTTTTATTTTAATGAATAACATCTGATAACAGAGCTGCAAATTGTCTGCCAAAAGCCAACATCTGACAAAATGACAGCAAAAACAATCAAAACGCACACAAAACAAGACAATTTTGTCAATTCATAGATAAACAAGAACCATTTTAATCCTTGTATTGTTTTGATTGATATCAATTAAACCTAAAAACAAAAAAAGAAAAAATGAAACGAGCAATTATTTCCCTGTGCCTGACACTTGCGTTTGGGTTAGCCTTCGGACAGGCAAAAGAGTTGAAATCGGTATCAGCCGATGAGTTTGAGCAACTACTGAAAGACAAAAAAGTGCAATTGGTAGATGTGCGTACCCCCGACGAATTCAAAAGCGGACATATAAAGGGGGCTAAAAACATAAACATTGGCGATCAGGTAAAGTTCGAAGCTGATGCTGCCCGTTTAAACAAAAAGCTACCCGTAGCCGTCTATTGCCGCAGCGGCAGACGAAGTAAAATTGCAGGTCAGAGGCTAATAGACAAAGGATTTGTGGTGTACGATCTCAATCAGGGTATCATAGAATGGACAAATAGTGGCAAAGCGGTAGAATAACCGGTTTCGGATTATTTAATTGAATCGGCTTTTGAATTTCGCACAATCAGCGCTCTGATTGTGCGGGTTGCTTCCTGTAAATCGAGAGAGAAGTTTTCGGTAGATGTGGTAGCACCGGAAATGGCATCAACGGTAACTCCAACTTTCAAATTCCGACGCCCATTGTAACCCAGAAACTGATCGAGCCAATCGCGTTCGCATACCTCTTTGCCGTGAGTGGCTTTGTAGTTGAAAATATCAATAGCCGACACAGCACCCAAAGAGTCAAAAACAGCATAGTAGTCGAAATACTCAAACACCTTATTCTCACCGGGTTTAGGAATTTCGCATCCACCGGCTTCACAGCCATTCACCCTCCCCAGATAAGCAAAACCGCGGGTAGTCTGTTTCTGTTTAATATAATAAAACCGACCATTGAACTCCTCGCTTTTAAAATCTGTCTCCTGCGGGTCAACCGGTATCAATAGAAGAGAATCGGCCAGTTTATGCACCTGAGCCAAAAAAGATTTCTCCCCGAAATTAATCGGTTCAATTTTAAACCCGACAAAAACGAAGGCAATTCCAACAACAATTAGCAACAGGTATTTCTTCATGGTCAGTCTGTTTATCTGCTATTCGCAAAAATAAAAAACACGCAAATACAACACACCGGAAAGCCGAAATGTTGTATCTGCGTGTCAAAAGAATCTGATTTATGCCTCCAGCTTGTGGATTACCAGACCCGAACGTAATTTAGGTTCGAACCAAGTCGTTTTTGGTGGCATTATATTGTCTGTATCCGCTATGTCCATCAGTTGTTTCATAGAAACGGCATAAAGAGCCAAAGCAGCCTTCATCTCGCCACTATCCACGCGACGTTTCAGCTCGCCAAGCCCACGAATGCCACCCACGAAATCGATACGTTTGGATGAGCGAAGATCTTTTATGTTGAGAACTTCATCCAGAATCAGGTTAGAAGAGATCGTTACATCTAACACACCAATAGGGTCGTTGTCATCGTACGTACCCGGTTTTGCCGTCAGCGAATACCACTTTCCGCCCACATAGAGCGAAAAATTGTGTAAAGCATTGGGGTAATAGGTCTCTTCACCCATATCCACAACCTCAAAATTAACCGCTATTTTTGACAAAAACTCCTCTTCGGTGAGACCATCAAGATCAGTTACAACACGGTTATAATCAATAATTTTCAGTTGATTGTCGGGGAAGCATACTGCCAAAAAGTAGTTGTATTCTTCGTTGCCGGTGTGGTTCGGATTTTGTTTTGCTTTTTCGGCGCCCACCAGAGCAGCAGCTGCCGTACGGTGGTGTCCATCAGCAATATAAAGGTATGGAATATCCGCAAAAAGTTCGGTAATACGTGCAATAGTTGCATCATCCTCAATCGTCCAGAAGTGGTGTCCGAATCCATCAGGTGCCACGAAATCATATTCGGCGGCATTCGTGACGGTATTTTTCACAATACGATCCAACTCTTCCTGATACGGAAAAGCGAAGAAAACCGGCTCAATATTAGCGTTGTTTACACGAACGTGTATCATTCTGTCCTCCTCCTTATCGCGGCGGGTAAGCTCATGTTTTTTTATTACACCATTCAAATAATCATCTACATTGGCACAAACGACCAATCCGTACTGAGTACGTCCGTCCATAGTTTGAGCATAGACATAATACATCTCTTTTTGGTCTTGTACCAGCCAGCCCTCTTTCTGAAATTTCGTAAAATTCTCCACTGCTTTTTCGTAAACAGGCGTTGTGTGTTCGTCTGTTCCCACCGGAAAATCAATTTCGGGTTTGATGATGTGATACAGAGACATATCGTTGCCATCAGCTTCGGCTCTTGCCTCCTCCGAATTTAACACATCGTATGGCCGTGACGCCACTTTTTCGACCAATGCCTGAGGCGGCCGCACTCCCTTGAATGGTTTGATTATTGCCATGTTGTTATTTGTTTATGTTGATTCAAGATTTAAACTTCACAAAGCTACAAAATATCTGATATTCTGCCAAAGGAATCGGATTGAAAGGCAAAGAGATCTGATGTTAATCCAACTCAACAACCGTAATGCCCGCACCTCCAAACTGCACATGCTCGTCGCGTGCCTGCTTCACGCCGTGCACGGTTTGCAGGTACTGACGGATAATCTGCCTGAGAGCTCCGGTGCCGGTCCCGTGCAAAATACGCACTTGCGCCACACCCACCAATATGGCATCATCGATAAAATAGACCACAGCCTGCAAAGCTTCATCTCCCCGCATACCCCGCACATCAATCTCTTGTCTGAAATTGAGCTTTCGCTGATAGAGTTCATCGGTAGTTTGCTGACTGACAAAGCCCGTATGTTTGTTGGAATCCTCCTTTTGTTTTCCTTTTACGCCCTTTTCCAAACGGGAAAGTTCGACAGTGGTTTTTATCATTCCAAAAGCCACCAATGCCTTTTTGCCCTGAATCTCAATCACCTCGCCCAGGGTGCTCTGCCCTTTCAGTCGAACAGAATCTCCGGCTACGATTGGCTTCTCGACAGGCTTAATTGCAGCTATCGGCTTGGCTGCATCAGGTACATTTTTGGTCTGCCTGTTTTTTTCTTTCCGGGCCTCCCGTTCCTGAATACGTTTTATCTTCTGCTCTATCTTGTCATCAGCCGAAGTATCGGGTTCAACCAGCTCGCTTTTGAAAATTTCGAGTTCTTTACGCGCCTCTCTTGTTGCCTCTTTTTCGGCTTGCGCCTCTTTAATCTTTCGAATGGTATTCTCAATTTTAGCATTCGCCTCACGCAGAATACGCTCGGCCTCAGCTTTGGCATTCCCCATCAACTCTTTCCGTTCTTTGGCAATGCTTTGCAAATCGAGCTGATAACGTTCGGTCAGTTCATCCAGCTTCTTCTCTTGCTGACGAATATTTTGGCGTTTACTCTCCCAATATCTTTTGTCCCGCACGATATCCTGCAAATATTTGTCCATATCAATGTAATCCGATCCAACCTTGGCGCTAGCATCGGCAATTACATCTTCGGGAAGTCCGATTTTCCGGGCAATCTCAATGGCAAACGAGCTACCCGGATTACCCACCGACAGCTTAAACAACGGCTGCATCAGGTGCCGGTCGTACAACATCGCACCATTAACAATACCCGCCTGATCTTCGGCAAAATGTTTCAGATTTTGATAATGGGTAGTGATAACCCCGTACGATTTATTTCTGTTGAAACGTTCGAGCAGAGCTTCGGCAATAGCGCCACCGATTTGGGGCTCTGTACCTCCGCCAAACTCATCGATGAGCAATATACTGTTTTCGGTGCAGTTACGCACAAAGAATTTCATGTTTGTAAGGTGAGAACTGTATGTACTTAAATCGTTCTCAATGGACTGTTCATCGCCGATATCGATAAATATATCGCGAAAAATTCCGGTGCGCGAACTTTCATGAACGGGTATCAACAGCCCGCATTGCAACATGTATTGCAACAAACCAACGGTTTTGAGACAGACTGATTTACCCCCCGCATTGGGTCCCGAGATAAGCAAAATACGTCTTTCTTCATCGAGATCAATATCGAGTGGAACCACCTTTTTATTCTGTTTTTTCAGCGATAAAAAGAGCAAAGGATGCACAGCCGTAGCCCAGTCCATTTGGCGTTTATTTTCGAAAAGAGGCAAAATAGCCTCAATCTGAATGGCCAGTTGCGCCTTTGCACGAATAAAATCTATTTCGCCCAAAAAGTCGTACGAGCCCAGAATATCTTCGGCCAGGGGGCGAAGCTCATCTGCAAAACGCACTAAAATGCGAATAATCTCTCTGCGCTCTTCGCTTTCGAGCTCCCGCACACGATTGTTGGCCTCTACCACTTCGGCAGGTTCAATAAAGACAGTTTTACCACTCGCCGACTCGTCGTGTACAATACCTTTAATTTTGCGTTTGTAGGCAGGTGCCACAGGAATCATCAACCGACCGTCGCGCATAGTGGGCGTCAGGTCTTTGTCTACAATTCCTTCGGATTGCGCCACCCGAAGAATAGACTGCAAACTACGTGATATTGAACTTGTTGTCTGTATAATTTCGCGGCGGATACGCGCAAGTTCGGGGGAAGCATTGTCTTTTATGCGACCAAATTTATCGAGAATCTTATCTATTGTTGTAATAAACTGCGGAAAAAGCGCCACATTACCGGCCATCTCCGTCAGGTACGGATAGTCAATTTCTTCGTTCTCTTTACTAAAAAAACGCACAATATCGCGAATCGTTTCGAGTGAGCGACGCAAATCGAACAGCTCAGATTCGTCGAGAAAAGTTCCCTCCACCCGGATACGTTTAAGAGGCAATCGTACATCAAAGAAATAGTTGGCGGGGAAATCGTTTTCGAGTTGCAAAATGCGTACAAATTCGGCAGTGGTGCACAATCTGTTTTTTATCACATCAAAATGCACGGAAAAACTCATTTCAGCCACTTTGTCTTTGCCCAAAGTGCTGAGGCAAAGATCCAGAATTAAGCGGCGAATTTTATCAAAACCTATTTTTTGTTCGAAATTATCGGGATAAATCACAGCGGGATAGTTGTGTTTAAAGTAAAGAAAAAGTATAGAAAAGCGATGAAAATTACTTCACATATTGCCTCATCTGAGCAACAATATCAGCATTTCCGGCAATCACGCAGTAGTTGGGTTGTTCGCGAAAACGAATCACCTGTCCGCCAGCCTCTTCGATCACCAGCATAGCCGCAGCAACATCCCAGTCTTTGAGATTTATCTCCCAGAAACCATCGAAAAAGCCCGCACCTACGCAACACATATCGTAAGAGGCGGCTCCCAAACGGCGAATATCGCGACAATGGGGTAAAATACGTGCAACATTGTCGGTGTTATTGTCCGGATTAGTACCGTGATCGTAAGGAAAACCGGTGCAAAGCAAACCATCATTGAGGTCTCTCTTCTGAGCTATCTGAATTGGTTTTCCATCCAGAAAAGCCCCCATCCCTTTGGCGGCATAAAACATTTCGTTAATAAAAGGGGCAAAAACCACCCCTACAACGCTCTCGCCTTTGTATCTCAGCGCAATAGAGACGGCAAAAACAGGGATACCCTGAGCGAAATTAGTAGTGCCATCCACCGGATCTATCACCCAGCAATAGTCAGAGATGAGCTCATTAGAGCCACTCTCTTCGGCCAACACCTGATGAGTGGGATACGTTTTGCGTATTTGCGAAATAATAAACTCCTCGCTCTCTTTATCGGCAATGGTGAGTAAATCGTGCTCGCTCGATTTGGTTTCTATACTTAAATTCTTATTTCTGAAATATTTTAAGTGAATCTTTCCTACCTCTTTGGCCCACGAAATGGCCTGAGTCAGAAAATCCTGACGTTCATCTGTATTCATCAAACTTGATTATTATGTTTTATTCAGGCCTCATCTTCTACATCGTAGATTGGAATCTGACGCTTGAAAGCCTCTTTAAACGAGATGAGCGAAACCGTGCGCGACAATCCCAGTGGCTGCAATTTATTGTGGATAATATTAAGCAAATCGTTGTTGTTTCGGGCATAAATCTTGATAAACAGGTCGTACTCGCCGGTTGTATAGTGACATTCTACCACTTCGGGAATGGCCTGCAAAGCCTCCACCACATCATTAAATTGCCCGGGATCTTTGAGAAATAGCCCCATGTATGCACAAGTCTCGTATCCGATTTTGTCAGCATCAATCAAATATTCCGATCCCTTGATGATATTGAGCGAAGTCAGTTTTTGCACCCGCTGATGTATAGCAGCTCCCGACACATTGCATTCGCGTGCAACTTCCAAAAAAGGGATACGGGCATTCCCCGCAATTAATTTAAGAATTTTAATATCCAGATTGTCTAATTGATGTTGTGCCATTTTGCTTTTCAGATTTGTGTTTTGAAACATTTCTACAAAAATATCACTTTTATTTCGTTAGTTTGCAACAAAAGAGCTCTTTTTTGTAATGATTTATTCATTTTGCACCAATATTTTAGAATAAAAAAGAGAAATGGCCATTTAAAGCGGTTCTAATAAAACAATTACCCACATTTCAAATTGTAATCAAACTGTCGTAACCGGACAAATAATCGGGTTTTTAGTGAAATAAAGAAAGCGAACAAAGCCAAATTCAGCTAATATCAACCATCACAGGTTACAATTTGACAGATAGACTCAATTCTGATTCGCCAATCTGAGAAATTCACATAAAGAAAGAGGGAAAGCAACGCCTCCCCTCTTTCTTTGTTATACCCTGTCTGTCCGATTATATAAGCCCGAGCAGATATTGACCATAAGCTGTTTTTTCGAGCGAACGCCCCAGCTGAATTAATTGTTCATCAGAAATCCACCCATTGCGCCAGGCTATCTCTTCGATACATGACACATAAAATCCCTGTCTGTTTTGTATCGTAGCCACAAAATTCGATGCTTCGAGCAAACTATCACAGTTGCCGGTATCCAACCAGGCAAAGCCACGACCAAACAACTCGACAGTGAGCGTTTGCTCATCGAGGTAAATGCGGTTAAGATCTGTAATTTCAAGCTCACCGCGATGCGACGGTTTCAGGCTTTTTGCCTTGGCCACCACACTTTTATCGTAAAAATAGAGACCCGGCACCGCATAGTTCGATTTTGGTTCATCGGGTTTCTCTTCGAGACTGATTACTTTGTTATTGGCATCAAACTCCGCCACACCATAAGCACGCGGATCTTTTACATAATAGCCAAAAATACAGGCACCGTTTTCGATATCGGCCGCACGTTTAAGCATCGACGAAAAGCCCTGTCCATAAAACATATTATCGCCCAGAATAAGGCAGGCGGAATCGCCGTCAAGAAACTCTTCGCCCAACAAAAAGGCTTCGGCCAGTCCGTTTGGTTTTTCCTGAATAATATATGAAAAGCTCATACCCAGCTCCTCGCCTGTACCCAGCAAATCGCGAAACATAGGCAAATCGCGCGGTGTGGAAATAATGAGCACCTCGCGTATGCCGGCCAACATCAATGTTGATAAGGGGTAATAAATCATCGGTTTATCATAAACAGGCATAATTTGCTTCGAAATAGCCTTCGAAAGCGGATAAAGGCGGGTAGCGCTACCACCGGCCAAAACAATTCCTTTCATAGTAATATAGTTTTAATTGATTCTTTGTCAACAATATTTATTCGACAAAGATATAATAATACCTTTCATTATAATTAAAGATTAAAAAAAAAGATGCATTTTCCCGCCAATTTAAACAACTATTCCAAAAAAGTTCTATCTTTGCATTGATTTACCGCCGTAAGTGCAACGTTCAGCACACCGACTTTATCAAATCCAAAAGAAATTTTAAGTATTCGATCATTTAGCAAAATAGCATAACAGGCTAATTGCGTTTTCCTGTGTTTGTATTATCTACATTAAGGGAACATATTTTATTATATCCATGTTTACATCTGAAGAATTAAACAAAAAGGTTTTAGTTGAACTAAAAGCCATCGCAAAAGGAATGGGCTTAAAAAGGATTGATCTTTATAAAAAAGATGACCTCATTAAAAATATCCTCAATGCCACACCCAAAGAAACCGTATCTGCCCCTGAACCAGTTTCAGAAAGCAATGCTGTGATTCCGCCCGTCATTCATACTCAGACTCCTGCTGTTGAGATAGCTGAAGTGCCTGCAAACAACGCAGAAGCGCCTGCCACAGAAAACAAAGAACAGGAAGAAGCCAATTCCGACGAATTTGGTTCGGGATATGATGACAGAAAAAAAAGAAACCGGGTCATATTTCCCAAAGAGGATAACAGAATAAATAATCCGAGAGCCAAAGGTGATTTTTACAAAAAAGATTTCCGCAACAGCCCCGGTATGCCCCGCCAAAAGTTTCAATCGCCAATACCACCACCACAAATCAACAACAACGGCGAAACAGCCAAACCTCCGGTGGACACAAAAGTGATACCTTCACCCAAATTATCTCAGTATTTTCAGAATAAGAAAGATATTGTGGTACACAAAAACTACCGCAATATGAATAATGAAAGACCTATTCTGCCCGAAATACCGACCTACGAAGATGAACCAATCGCTGCGGATACGGTAGAACTACCTGAAATCAATAAGGTTGTAGAGACAGAAATTGCACAACCAGCTATTGGACAAAGTGCATCAATAGAACCAATTCAAGAGGCGAGTCCGCTCAATCAGGAAACACAAGCAAACCCGGTATTCGACAACCGAATTAACCGTCAGAATAAGTTTGGAAATCAAAAAGTCGATAAGAATTACGATTTCGAGGGCATTCTGATTGGAAACGGTGTACTCGAAATAATGCCCGACAACTACGGTTTCCTGCGTTCGGCCGACTACAACTTCCTGACTTCTCCTGATGATATATATGTATCGCAATCGCAAATCAGACTTTTCGGTCTGAAAACCGGCGATTTGGTAGAAGGTGCTATTCGACCTCCCAAAGAGGGCGAAAAATATTTCCCGTTGGTAAAAGTAGAAAAAATCAATGGCAGAACGCCGGAATATGTGCGCGACCGCATTCCGTTTGAATTTCTGACACCACTTTTTCCCGATGAAAAATTCAACCTGTGCCGTGGAAAAAGAGATAGCCTTTCGATGCGTGTGGTCGATATGTTTTCGCCTATCGGAAAAGGCCAACGCGGATTGATCGTTGCTCAGCCCAAAACCGGAAAAACCATGCTATTGAAAGAGATTGCCAACTCTATAGCAGAAAATCACCCCGAGGTTTACATGATTATTCTGCTTATCGACGAGCGACCTGAAGAGGTTACCGACATGGCGCGCAGCGTAAGAGCAGAGGTCATTTCATCTACTTTCGACGAACCGGCAGAGCGACACGTAAAAATTGCCAGTATTGTTTTGGAAAAAGCAAAACGAATGGTGGAATGCGGACACGATGTGGTTATTCTTCTCGATTCAATCACCCGCCTTGCACGGGCATATAACACTGTATCTCCGGCTTCGGGCAAAATTTTATCCGGGGGTGTGGATGCCAATGCACTACACAAACCCAAACGTTTTTTCGGGGCAGCCCGAAATATTGAAAACGGCGGAAGTCTGACTATCATTGCGACAGCTCTGACCGAGACCGGCTCAAAAATGGATGAAGTAATTTTCGAAGAGTTTAAAGGAACCGGAAACATGGAACTTCAACTCGACAGAAAGTTATCGAATCGACGGATATTCCCGGCAGTGGATATTACCGCATCGAGTACACGCCGCGACGATTTGCTGCTTGATCAGGATACTTTGAACAGAATGTGGATAATGCGTCGATATTTATCGGACATGAATTCGCTCGAAGCCATCGAATTCATCAAGGACAGAATGCATAAAACTGACAACAACGAAGAATTATTGTTATCGATGAACGACTAAAAGGGCCAATCGAGCTTCATTTTAGTTAAATATTCAATAACACAAACAAATAGAACCTCCACGATTTGCATCGTATTGCCTAAAAGAGTACTTTTGCATCGTGGAGTGGAGCAGTGGTAGCTCGTTGGGCTCATAACCCAAAGGTCGTCAGTTCGAGTCTGGCCTCCGCAACTAAACAAAAAGAGGAAGCAAATTGCTTCCTCTTTTTGTTTGTATATATTACCATGATACTAAACCATCTCACTCAACTCGAGCCAGCGCATGGTTTTATTATCGATCTGCTCGATCACCTCACTCACACGCTTTGCTTTCTCCAGCAACTGATCGGTGGTGAGTGAGCCCGAACTCATTTCGGCCTCAAGAGCAACCTTTTCGCTTTCGAGTTTTGGTATCTCAAGCTCCAATTGCTCAAACTCTCTTTTTTCGTTAAACGACAACTTACGGGTAGATTCCACACGGATGGCTTTACGACTCTCTTCTGTCACCTGCTTTGCTTTTGCCTGTTGAGCATCAGCGACAGCCTGTTGCTTAGCCTCCCACTCTTTAATCTCTTTCCACTCGCGGTAATCACTGTAATTTCCGGGAAAATCCTTCAGCTGACCCTGCCCCTGAAAAACCATGAGATGATCTACCACCTTATCCATAAAATAGCGGTCGTGCGATACAACTATTACACAGCCTCTGAATGCAGCCAAATACTCTTCCAACACATTGAGTGTCACAATATCCAGGTCGTTTGTTGGCTCATCGAGCACCAGGAAATTGGGACTTTGCATCAACACAGTACATAAATACAATCTGCGTTTCTCGCCTCCACTGAGCTTATAGACATAGTTATATTGCGTTTCAGGTGTAAAGAGAAAATGCTGCAAAAACTGCGAAGCTGACAATTTACTACCGTCCCCCATAGTTACTACTTCGGCAATATCACGCACTACATCAATCACTTTCAGCTGATCGTCAAATTTAAGGCCGTCCTGGCTATAATATCCAAACTTAACAGTCTCACCAATATCAATAGTACCACTGTCGGGGGCCACTTCACCCATCAACATTTTGATAAATGTCGATTTACCAGTGCCGTTATTTCCGACAATACCCATCTTCTCGAAACGGGAAAAGGTGTAGTCAAAATTATTTAATATTTTTAAATCACCAAAGCTTTTGCAAAGTTTTTCGATTTCGAATATTTTGTTGCCAATATACGACGCCTTCATCCCCAACTTCACATCCGTATTGACCCGTTGCTGATTGGCTTTCTCTTCGAGTTTGTAATAAGCATCTATTCTGGATTTCGATTTCGTACCTCTGGCCTGAGGCTGACGCCTCATCCACTCCAGCTCCTTGCGAAGCAGATTATTTGCCCGATCCACTTCTGCATTTTGCGACAGCAAACGTTCTTCTCTTTTTTCGAGATAATAGGAATAATTTCCGCGGTAGGTATAAATCTGCTTGCGGTCAATTTCAATTATTTCGTTACAAACCCGATCGAGAAAATAGCGGTCGTGAGTCACCATCAGCAAACTTAAACGGGAACGATTGAGGTATCCTTCGAGCCATTCTGTCATTTCGAGATCCAGGTGATTGGTCGGCTCATCCAGTATCAGAAGCTCAGGCTCGGAGATCAATACATTGGCCAAAGCGACCCTTTTGAGCTGACCACCCGAAAGCTGTTCTATTCGCTGCGAAAAGTCCCGTATTTTAAGTTCCGAAAGAATCTGTTTTGCTTTTTGTTCATAATCCCAGGCCTTGAGATGATCCATTCGCGACAGCACATCCTCCAAATTATCGTGATTATCGGATGCTATTATTCGCTCATACTCCGCAATTGTTTTCACCACTTCGCTATCGGAATGAAAACAAGCCTCGAGTACCGTCAGATGCGAAGGATAGCCGGGATCCTGTTCCAGATACGCCACTCTCAAATCGCGTCGATAAACTACATTACCCTTATCATAATCCTCTTTACCTGCCAGAATATTGAGCAACGTAGTCTTACCCGAACCATTGGGCGCAATCAAACCAATTCGTTCTCCCTCTGCAATACCAAAACTGATGTTGTCTATCAATACCAAATCGCCAAAGGATTTTGTCAACCCATCAACCTGCAAAAAACTTGCCATAGTAATCTATATTTATTTGAACGTGCAAAAGTAGCATATAAGCAGCCAATTATCACCATAGAATGCAACAATTTAGATAAAAGAGGTGGGTAAAATGCCGCTGAATAACAAAGATACTAAAATAAAATTGTATTTTTGCAGATAAAAATCATTCAGCAACAGACCTGAAAACAGGCTGATATAATTAAATATATCCATAGATTAAACTAATATTCATGTATCCACTCAAATTCTATCCGATATTAAAACCAACAATATGGGGAGGAGATGCCATTTGCCAATACAAAAACATGGAGCCAACAAAAGGTGGCATAGGTGAAAGTTGGGAAATTTCGCAGGTAAACAATTCGATTTCGGAGGTCAGCAACGGAGAATTACGACATACAACTATATCCTCACTTATGTCGGAGTGGGGTGCTCAACTGGTGGGTAAAAAAGTATATGAGAAATTTGGCAATAAATTTCCACTACTCATCAAATTTATTGATGCGTGCGACGACCTATCTATACAGGTACATCCAGACGATGAGTTGGCCAAAGAGCGGCATCACTCTTTTGGAAAAACAGAAATGTGGTATGTCGTTGCGGCCAAGCCGGATGCTGCTCTCTATTCGGGTTTTACCAAAAAGATTTCTGCAGCAGAGTTTATCCGCTCGGTAGAAGAAGACACCTTTATGGAGGTTTTGAAACGCCACGATGTTAAAACGGGCGATGTATTCTTTTTACCGGCTGGTCGGGTGCACGCCATCGGAAGCGGTACCTTTATTGTAGAAATACAACAATCGTCGGACATCACATACCGCATATACGATTACAACCGGCGTGATGTTCAGGGTAACCCCAGAGAGCTTCACACGGAAATGGCCATAGACGCTATTGACTACGAACACTTTGATGGATCTCGAGTGCACTACGAAGCCAAACCCAATGATGTTGTTTCTCTTTGTAAATGCGACTATTTCGAAACAAACCTGTTGCAAACAGACAAAACCATTGTGCGGGATTTGCTTAACAAAGATTCTTTCGTTGTTTATATTTGCCTGGAAGGTGTGGTAGAGATACGGGATTTGAAGGATCAACCGGTCTTCCTGAAGCAGGGCGAAACCACGCTTATCCCGGCGTCACTTGCGTCTGTCACCATTATCCCCAAAGGATTTGCTAACATTATTGAAACATACATTCCTTAAAATAAACTGATTATTTTGGCACGAAAAAATAAACCCCTCCCGTTGTTGGAGAAAGTAACCATTACCGATGTGGCGGCAGAAGGCAAAGCCATTGCAAAAGTAGATGATTTAGTGATATTCGTACCCTTTGTGGCGCCCGGCGATGTAGTCGATCTGCAATTGACACGTAAAAAAAGCACCTTTGCTGAAGGCAAAGCCATTCGTTTCGAGAGTTATTCGCCTAATCGGGCAGAGCCGGTTTGCGAGCATTTTGGCGTGTGTGGTGGCTGCAAATGGCAACACCTCCCCTATCCGGAGCAGTTGAAATACAAACAAAAACAGGTGAGCGACAGCCTCACCCGTATCGGCAAGATTGACTTGCCTGAGATTATGCCGATAAAAGGTTCTGAAAAAACACTTTTCTACCGAAACAAACTGGAATACACTTTCTCGAACCGCCGATGGCTGACTCAGGAAGAGTGCGCAACGGCTCAGGAGTTTAAAGATTTCAACGGACTGGGATTCCATATTCCTGGTATGTTCGACAAGGTATTGGATATTCGTAAATGTTGGTTGCAGGACGATATTTCCAACCGCATCAGACTGGAAATTAAATCTTTCTGCTTGTCAAACGACATCACATTCTTCGATTTACGTCAGCAGGAAGGCTCAATGCGCAACCTGATTATTCGCACCACATCGACAGGCGAAGTGATGGTCAACGTTATCTTTCACCGTATCGAAGAGGAAAAACGAAATGCGCTGCTGCAACACATTGCCGATAGCTTTCCGGAAATCACCTCATTGCAATACGTATTAAACGAAAAACGAAACGATACTATTACCGATCAGGAGGTTGTACTATTCAAAGGAGAAGCTGCTATTTTTGAAGAGATGGAAGGACTTCGATTTAAAATCAGCCCCAAATCGTTCTATCAAACCAACTCTGATCAGGCATACGAACTATACAAAGTTACGCGCGACTTTGCGCAGCTAACCGGAAACGAACTGGTTTACGACCTCTACACCGGAACCGGAACCATTGCTAACTTTGTGGCCCGCCAATGCAAAAAAGTGATTGGCATAGAGTATGTACCCGAAGCCATCGAAGATGCCAAAATAAATGCCGGACTCAACAATCTGGAAAATACACTCTTTTTTGCCGGAGATATGAAAGATTTACTGACAGAGAGCTTTATCCATGAGTATGGCCGACCCGATGTTATCATTACCGACCCACCAAGAGCGGGTATGCATGATGATGTGATAAAGACAATTCTTTTTGCATCACCTGAGAGGATTGTATATGTCAGTTGCAATCCTGCCACACAGGCGAGAGATCTACAACTGCTGGACAGCCAATACTTTGTGGCCCGGGTACAACCGGTTGATATGTTTCCACACACCCACCACGTGGAAAATGTTGTTTTGCTTCAAAAAAGAGAAATCCCAAAATCAGAAGAATAGACTATGCGCCGCAATCATTTTTTAGTCGTTATACTACTGATCACACTGTCTTTGCTGAGTATAAAGGGTTATTCGCAATATTTGCCGGATAGCCTCTTGTACCAGCTTCACACCACCGGACAAACAAAGAAAGCTTTGTTTGATTACTCAGATGGGACATTAAAATCGGTCAGAAATTTCGAATACAATGATTCAACCCTGAAATGGGTGGCTACAACCTCAACATTGTATACAACCAAAGGAGATACTTCGGGAATAATCACCCAAAAAGCCGATCCGAAAACAGGCCTGATGATACCCGATCTTAGGGAAGATTTTGTATCCGGAGTAAGTACAGAAAGGCATTACGAGGCAAAATATAGCTACAACAACAGCACAAAAACATGGACCGGATACGACACTCGGTGCGAAAGAAAATTCTCGGATGTGGGCAATCTGACCGACTTTAGGTTTTCGGTTTTCGATTCTGTTTCCGGTGTATGGCGCCCCTATTCTGGTGGAAAACTGCATTATTCCGCCACGCAACGATCAGACTCTGCCATATATTGGACGTACAACGAGTCAATGCAACCAATATCAAGTTCGAAACTGATAAACTTATACACGACCGATGGAAAACTAATCTCGTCGGTTACCTACGCGTTTGATCAGTCTGATTTTACTCCTGTTTTCAGGCAGGATTTCAATTCGACCGATACACTAAAAAGCGAAACAGTTTCTGTTTATCAACCTGGATCCAAATCTTGGCGACAGATTCAGAAATCAGAAGAGATAACCGGCACCAACCCATTGTGGAGTTGGTCTGTATCGGACTTCGACACCACTTCTGGCAATTGGCAAATCAGATACAGACATGTTTTAAAGAACAAAAAGACAACCGACTCACTCCGGGTTGAGCTCAGCCATTTTCCCGCTGACAAATACAGTTGTACTGAAATAATCACGCAAAAAGAATTTTCAGATGGAAAAACTGCCCGTAGTTATATGCAGGCAGACTCGTTGAGCACATCTGTAGAGGAGAAACAGGAGACGATTAAGCAAAATAAACAAGTAAAAAATTTGGTTTATTGGGACTCTTATAACCATGCCGAGATTGAAATCCGACTGGACAGCTTTTCCAGACCCTATGAATACCATGTATACAGCATCAACCAAAACAGTGGAAAAAAAGAAGCAACACGCTCGATTATCTTTTATTACAAAGGACCGGCCACCAATGAGTCGGATATTGACAGACCGAATAAACAATCTGCTTTATTCAAATATTTTCCTAATCCGGCAACCGATTACATAGATATACAAGCCCTGGATAAGTGCCAACAATTTAATTATCAGATCATTTCGTTGGAAGGAAAGATTATTGTAGCCGGTAAAGCAGATGGTTGCAAAACCAGACTTTCGCTTCAAACTCTACAACCGGGTGCATATATTATCCAGATTTCAGCATCGGGCAAAACCACAAGCGGCATCTTCATAAAAAAGAACCAGAATTAACGGGGCATCCTCAGGTAGAATTGCTTTATTTGCCCATAAATCTATCGCCGTTAATACGAATCATGTGGCAAGCAATCGCCATAAGACATACGTCTGTTTCCCCGATCGGTAATATTGATGGTTATTGATACACCCAAACCTGATTATTTGCATCTTTCCAATTATTCTGCTTTTCGTAATTACCTTCAATATGGTTTGAATTCGACACAAAAGATATACCTATATGCTAGAGACGAGGAGTGTCTCGTCTGTACAGAGCGGATAGCCCCCGCCCAAGTTGGCGAGGGGTCGCCCTGAAAGAAAGAAAAAGAGGGAAATTGCATGGTTTTGTTTTTGAAAATGGAGAATTATGTGTAGGTTTGTAGCTGTGGTCTAGAAATTGAATAAACATGGGTGTGCGAATGGTGAAACGAATGGGGCTTTGGGTGGCTTTTGTGCTGCTGGTGATGAGCTCGTGTAAGACTGGCAGACAGGCAACGCAGAAGGATTTGAGCAAGAAAGATGTGGAGCGGATACTGAACATGCAGATTTCGCGGCACGACAATGAGCGACTGTACCGTGAGGCGGCGTACTGGCTACGTACCCCGCACAGAGACGGGGGCAGCAATCGAAACGGGATTGATTGTTCGTTTCTGACATATATCATTTACAGAAATGTGTATAACAAGCAGATTGAACGGAATTCGAACGATATTTTGAGAAAGAATTGCCGGAAGATTAGTCGCAGCCGCCTGCAGGAGGGTGACCTGGTGTTTTTCGACACGATGGGCGGAAGTAAGGTTTCGCATGTGGGAGTTTACCTGAAAGAGGGAAAATTTGTGCATGCATCGACATCGAAAGGGGTGATGATTAGTGATCTGGATGAGGAGTATTTCCGGAGACGCTGGGTATGCGGCGGAAGGGTTGAGTGATGTAATCGGACCAAATTGCAGGTACGGCTGAACTAAGGGAGGAGATTTGAGGTTTAAATTGAATTAAATAAACAACGACTAATACATATCGGAAAAATATGAAACATATAGGAGCGCACGTGAGTGCATCGGGCGGTGTGGAAAATGCACCGGTGAATGCGAAAAATATTGGAGCAACGGCTTTTGCTTTGTTTACCAAAAATCAGCGGCAATGGGTATCGGCCCCGCTGACAAAGAGCAGTATAGACAAATTCAGAGCCAACTGCGAGAGTGCCGGAATAACGGCGGACTACATACTGCCTCACGACAGTTACCTGATTAATCTGGGTCACCCGGAGGAAGAGGGACTGAATAAGTCGAGAGCGGCGTTTCTGGACGAGATGCAGCGCTGCGAACAGCTTGGGCTGAAACTGCTGAACTTCCACCCCGGCAGCCACCTGAATAAAATAAGCGAAGAGGAGTGTTTGAGCCGGATTGCGGAGTCGATAAACATCGCTCTGTCTCAAACATCGGTTGTGTGCGCGGTAATAGAAAATACTGCCGGACAGGGCAGCAACCTGGGATACCGGTTTGAGCACCTGGCCTACATCATAGAGCGGGTGGAGGACAAATCGCGGGTGGGCGTTTGCCTGGATACCTGCCACACATTCACATCGGGCTACGATATACTGGATGCTGTGCGGTATGAAGAAATAATGCAGGAATTTGAGCAAAAAGTAGGATTTGGTTATCTGCGCGGTATCCACCTGAACGACAGCAAAAAAGCACTCGGCACACGGGTGGACAGACACGACAGCATTGGGAAAGGATTTCTGGATCTGACGTTTTTCGAACGGTTTATGAACGACCCCAGATTTGACAATATGCCCATCATACTGGAAACTCCTGACGAAAGCATCTGGGCAGAAGAGATTGCTCTGCTGAGAGGTATGATAAAATAAGAAGGCTTGAATGAATAAAGAAATTACCAAAGAAAAAGCATTGTACAAAGCCGCTGCTTACTGCTCGAAATCGGAACACTGCCGGAGCGAGGTGGCTCAGAAACTGACCCTTTGGGGTTTACCGGATGAGCATCACGAAAGCATTCTCGACTATCTGGAAAAAGAGCGGTATGTAGATGACAGGCGCTTTGCTTTGGCGTATGCCAAAGACAAAATGCGCTACAACAAATGGGGAAAGTATAAAATTAAACTTAATCTGCAACAAAAGCAGATAGCCTCAATGGTGATAGAAGAGGTATTTGCCTCGCTCGAAGAGGAGATAAACTACGACGATACACTGCGCATTCTGCTGGAAAAGAAAATAATGACACTTTCGGGAAAAGAGACTGACGCATATCAGCTTAAAAACAAGCTGTTTCGGTTTGCCCTGTCGCGCGGGTACGAAAGCAATCTGGTAATGCGTATCCTGTCGAAATTAATGAAGGAAGAATGATACGAAGAATAATAGAAAGTATAGAAATTCTGTTTTTTCCCGACACTTGTGTGGTGTGCGGCAAATTATTGGTAGGAGGAGAAGAGCATATTTGCCTGCAATGCCTCTATGCACTGCCCCGCACCAACTTCCATACTGATAGAGAGAACCGGGTAGAAAAGCGTTTTTTTGGAAAAATAGATGTGGTGGCCTCTAGTGCCTTTTTTTACTACAATAAAGGAAGTGATTTCCGGAAACTAATACATCTGCTAAAATACAAAGACAGCAAAGAGATAGGCCGGGTATTGGGCAAACACGCAGCAAGAGAGCTGGTCAAATGCGGGGTCTTCGAAAACATCGACTGCATTGTTGCACTTCCACTGCACAAAAATAAAGAGAGAAAACGGGGCTATAATCAGGCAGAATGGATAGCGATGGGGCTCTCGGAAATCCTGGGAAAACCGATAGAGAAAAAAGGCATTGAACGACGTAGGGCCAATGTGACCCAAACCCGCAAAGGAGTTTTTGACCGCTGGCTGAATGTAAAAGATATATTTGCCGTGACAGATTCTGAAAGATTGCGAGGGAAGCACATCCTGATAGTAGACGATGTTATCACCACCGGGGCCACGTTGGAGTCGTGCGCCCTCTCTCTGCTGGAAGTTGAAGGGGTAAGAATCAGCATTTTTGCGCTGGCCGTTGCCTGAAAAAAGGTAAGACGTCAGCGGGTGTCGAAACAGATTTCTCACTGCGTTCGTAATGACCCGCGCCCCTAATTATTTATAGAGATGGAAAAAAGAAACAGGCGGGTTTGCCGCCTGTTTCTTTTTTCCATCTCTTCCTTCCTGCCAATACGGTAAAGGTCATTTCGACCATCGGGAGAAATCTTTTACAGAACCTTCTCCGCTGAAAATGACTCACCCAAATTGCACACGCCAATTATTAATTTTTAATTCTTAACAATTGCATTTTTATTCTTCGAAATTAAACAGCAATGTAGATAGATATCTCTCACCGGTATCGCAAAGAATAGTCACTATTTTCTTTCCTTTATTTTCGGGACGAAGAGCCAACTGCTTAGCTGCAAACACATTGGCACCGGCAGAAATGCCGACCAATACGCCCTCTACTTTGGCCAATTGTCGACCGGTTTCGAAAGCCTCTTCATTTTTCACTTTGATAATTTCGTCGTAAATAGCGGTATTGAGAACATCGGGCACAAAACCGGCACCGATACCCTGAATTTTGTGCGGACCGGGATTTCCGCCCGAAAGTACGGGTGAATCGGCCGGCTCAACAGCCACAATTTTAATATTCGGATTTTTAGCTTTCAACACCTCTCCTACTCCGGTGATTGTACCTCCTGTGCCAATGCCGGCTACAAAGATATCCACTTCACCATCTGTATCTCTCCAAATCTCTTCGGCTGTCGTTTTGCGGTGAATAGCCGGATTGGCCGGATTCTGAAACTGCTGCAAAACAATGGAATTAGGAATAGTTTCTGCCAGTTCGGTAGCCCGACGAATAGCCCCCTTCATACCCTCTGATCCCGGGGTCAGCACCAGCTCTGCACCCAATGCTTTGAGCAAATTACGACGCTCAACACTCATTGTTTCAGGCATGGTAAGAATCAGTCTGTATCCTTTTGACGCAGCCACAAAGGCCAGTGCAATACCGGTATTTCCGCTGGTTGGTTCTACAATAACAGAACCTTCTTTGAGCAAACCTTTCTCTTCTGCATCCGTAATCATGGCTAAACCAATACGATCTTTGACACTACCAGCCGGGTTGAAAGATTCAAGTTTACCAATAACGGTTGCCTCAAGACCATTAATTTGATTGAAACGGGAAAGTTCGAGAAGTGGTGTATTTCCCACAAGGTCAGTCAGTTTTTTTGCAATTTTAGCCATTGTATATAAGATTATATGTTTGTAAATGAATTTGATAGTGCAAAGTAAACACAAAAAAAGAGGCATAAGAATACCCTGTTTGGGGTATTTTGCTCACCCAAAGAGAGTATTTCCAATACATATAACACAAAAACCGGGAAAAAGGTTATACCCGATGAGAGGTCAGCGAACAAAAACAGAATAAAAAACTACACAATAAGTGAGTTATCAGATTGAATATTCATGTGCGGGAAACAGAGCTCAACAGTGGCGCCCTTGTCTGCATTATTCGTTATATCAATAGTACCCTGATGGGCATCCATGATTAGTTTAACCATGGCAAGGTCAAGGCCTTTGTTGTGCTCTACGTGTTTGTCTGGAGAGAATAGTTTGAAGAGATTGCGTAAAGAATCTTTCGAAAAACCAGAGCCAACATCTACAAAAGAGAGATGAACACCATCCTCCCGATTAGCAAACTTAACATGGATAGACGAGGCAATTGGTGAATATTTGATTGCATTATCCAAAAGGCTTTCAAAACAGATCTTAATCATTCCTTCTGAGCCGTAAATAAAAATATCGCCGGTATCACCTTCAACGGTTAGCTCACATTTGCTGCTTTTAACCAATTTATTCTTAGACAATAGAGCCTCATTAAAGACCTGACTAACTGAAATCTGCTTCATCTTGATCGTTGATCTTTTTGTACGCAACTGCGTAATAAAAAGGCTGACACGCGAAAAGTGCTCTAATCTCTGTGCAGAAGTCTCGAGATAATCAAGCATTTCGCTGAATTCTGTAGATTGAAGTTCCTCTTTGAGTATGCGGGTGTACCCCATCACGCCATTAAGCGGTGTATTTATCTCGTGGCTTATAATCTGCAAAAACTGATCCTTAGATTGTTCTAACACTTGTAATTCTCGATTAGCCTGTTCCAGTTTACTATTTGCTTGCTCCAGTTCGCGGGTTCTTTCAAGAACCTTTTCTTCAAGCACAAGATTCATACGTTTCAGCTGATCGCGATTATTTTTGAGCTCCAACTGTGTTTTTACACGGGAAAGCAACTCTTTGGTATTAAATGGTTTCGTAATGTAATCCTGAGCTCCTACCTCAAAACCGGTCAGTACCTGATCAGGCTGATCTAATGCAGTCAGAAAAATGACAGGAATATCCTTAAGCGCCTCAACTTCTCGCATTTCACGACAAACATCAAATCCATTAAGAACAGGCATATCTACATCGAGCAAAACCAAATCGAAATTAAGCGACTGAAACAACAGATCTAAAGCCTGTCTGCCATTCATAGCAAAACCAATCTGATAATTGGCCTCACGCAATACACTGCCTATCAACTGAATGTTTTTAGGGTTGTCATCAACGGCCAATATTCTACTGAATTTTTCATTGAAACTCATAACTATTGTTGGTATTTGCAATAAATAATGATTAAATAATAAGCACAAGCAAAATGCAAAATTAAAAAAAATAATGAATTTCGACTTATTTACGACCATGTTTTTAGCGTTCACTAAAAAAAACACCCAAACACAATACAGAATCCTATAACACACGGCCAAACTACATCCGACCGTGCGTTAATTCCTTGTAATAATCTATTAGATCGGGGAATGATCCCAGCTTTTTCATCAGGGCTTCAATTTCAAAAGAATCTGCATAAGAACAAATTGTGTTTGCATATTCTCTCAAATGTGGAAAATTAAATCTTTCAGAAAGCATAAACAACTCCTCACCGAAACCATATATCTCATCAATCATTTGATTCTTTAAGACCCGCTGAAAAACGGGAAAGAAACACTGCTCTAATGTTTCAATTAATTGAGGCAACTGCACAATCATTTCCTGAGTCAGATCTAATCGTGATAACTTATTTTCAACTGCTGATTCCAAATTATCATCAAAAGAGACTATGGAAAAAGAGAGATATTTCTTGAGTTTATCAATTAACACATTCAGATCTACAGGTTTCAATAGTGCCTCATTAAAAAGATTCTCGCCGGTAGCATCACCCGAAATAGATTTAAATGAAGCAGAACATGCTATAACGGGAATAGAGGCTAATGCCGGATTTGATTTTATGCTCTTAATCAACTCTTTTCCGGGCATATCACTTAGCACTGTATCCAGCAAAATCATATCAAACCGACTATCTGATAGTCTGGCCAAAGCATCTTTACCTTTAGCCGATTCGACAACCATCAGATTAGCCTGCTCCAATAAATCGACAATTAGCTTTCTGTTTTCCTTATCTTTATCCACCACAAGCACTCTTGCCGAATCAAAACGAATGGCCCTAATATCCAGAGCAGTCTCTTCGTCATTCAGCCCATCTTTGTTGTTTGAAAACTGTACTTCGGGCAAAACAACCGTAAAAGTGCTACCTTTACCAGATACACTTTCGAGAGATAGAGTCCCCCCCATCATCTCTACCAATCGTTGTGTAATAGTTAACCCAAGCCCGGTACCTCCATACTGAGCTACCCGTTGTCCGGCCTGTTGGCTGAATGCTTCGAATATCGTTTTTTGTTGATCCTCCGGAATGCCAATGCCCGTATCCTGAACACGAATAATTAGATTAATCGTATCTGATTGGGTAAACTCGTGACTGATTGATATTTTCACACTACCTTCGTGAGTAAACTTAACTGCATTTCCGACCAGATTGAACATAATTTGTCTCAAACGGACTTCATCAATAAGTAAAGCCGGTGGAACATTGGTCACAGTTCGTATACTAAATTCGATGCCCTTCTCTTCGGTTATCTGAGAGAACAACAAATCCATCTCTTTGACCAGTTTCATCAAATTTACCATAGAATATTGCAGAGTGAGTTTACCCGCCTCTATTTTTGACAAATCCAGAATATCATTGATAATACGCATTAGATTTCGTGCACTGGATCTGATTGAGTTAATTTGGGCACGTTGTTTTATCTCTTTTATAGAAGTATACAAAAGATCAGAAAAACCAATAACTGCATTCATCGGCGTACGAATTTCATGACTCATATTTGCGAGGAATTCACTTTTGGCTTTATTGGCCTGCTCTGCCTCAATTTTCGCCTCTGTCAACTCTTTTTCCAGCTCCTTAAAGAAAGTAATATCCTGTGTTACGCCATACATATCGGTAATCTTACCCTCTTGATCTTTTACTACCTGCCCCAAGGCGTGCAACCAAACTACTTTACCATCTACAGGACGTACATATTTGTAAGTCGAATCATACATCGGCACTTTGCCTTCCAGCGCATTGTTAAAATTTGACAAAACACTGTCAGTTGCATCCGAATCCAACATATTCACAAAACGATCTTTGTACAGATTGTGTTTCAGATGATCATCAATTAAATCGCCATAAATCTGAGCTGCACGAGCAGATGTATTTATTGTTCCCGATCCATCATTGGGAACATGCCAATAACCAGCTTTGGTGAGCTCAAGTGCACTATCTGCCAATAGACTTGCCCGCACCAGATCAATCTCCATTTGCTTTCGTTTGGTAATATCCTCTTTAACTGCTACATAATGAATAATTTGTCCATTTTCATCTTTAATAGAATTGATGGAAGTAGATTCCCAATAAAGTTCTCCATTCTTATTTCGATTACAAACTTCACCCGTCCAGACCTCTCCTTTCGAAAGTCTCATCCACATGTTTTTATAAAAAACATCATCATGAACTCCTGATTTTAAAATGCGTGGATTTTTTCCCAAAATTTCTTTTGACGAATAACCGGTACGTTCGACAAAACGAGGATTTACATACTCAATTTCCCCCATTACATTGGTAATCGCTACAGATACAGGCCCCTGCTCCACGACAAGAGATAATTTTCGTAATTCAGCAGTTCTCATATCCACTAATTGCTGCAAATGTTCACGAAACAGATTAAGTTCATCTTCAGCTCTTTTACGCTCGGTGATATCGCGTCCTACCTCAACGAGGCCAAAACGGTTGCCTGATTCATCAAACAGAGGAATCTTCACCACATCAAACACACGAAACTCGCCACTTCGGGTTTTAATCAGCTCATCACTTTGAATCTGAGCGCCGGTATTCCACGCCTTCTGATCGGTCAACTCACAGTTGTAGAAAGCCTCAATTTCTGATGAACTGTACTGAGCCAACTCCATATTTTTCTTTCCCTCATAATCAACATTCTCCAATTGCATGAGTGAAATCAAATAATCATTAGCTACAATCCAACGACCGTCACCATCTTTGAAACAGACAAAATCGGACATTGCATTAATAAGAGTTCGCATATAGTTTTCACTTTTGCGTAACGCATCGGCCAACTCTTTTCGTTTTGTTGTATCCCGTGTCACTCCCAAAACGCCCGAAATATCACCATTAGAGTCGAACAAGGGACTCAACAAAGATTCAGTATGAATTATCCGTCCATCTTTGTGATACATATCCATAGATATAGATTTTCCCAAAGTTGCAGGATACCCATTCTGATATGACATTATCCAGTCCTGAAATTCTTTTTCAACATGCTCAACTGATTCTGGAGTAACCATTTCCCTGTACGTCATCTTCATTGACTCTTCAACCGAAAAACCCCTTTGTCTGAGTACAGAAGGACTTGTGTAGGTCATTTTCTTTTTATTCAGATCATAAGTCCAGATAACATCTACCATATTCTCTGCAATCAACCTGTATTTTTCCTCACTAACCTTCAGTGCATCAGCTATTTTTCTTTGTTCGGTGACATTCGTTACAAATACAGTAAGCCCGGTTATCTGACCATCATCACTAAAAATTGGTGAATACCTGTTTTCCCAAAAACTACGATTCAGGTTTTCGTCACCATACTCTTCTGTAAACAACAAATAGTCTCCATTCAGAGCACGATCAAAATTGTATTTTGCTTTCTGCTTATCCTCTGACAAAGAAATGACATCGAGCATATTCATACCCACTTCAATATCCACACCCCAAATCCATTTCATCGTATCTTTATGAGATACAGTAAATGACTTGTAGCAATAATTCTTATCAAGCGAGAAAATTATTATGTTTTTCGGACTCTCAAGAATCGATTTCAACAAGTCGTTGTTTTCACGCAATGTTTGTTCGCTTTGAATCAATGCCAATTCAGCTTTTCTCCGGGCTTCAATATTTCTGGATACACCCAGGAAATAATGAAAATGATTATCATCATCAAACACTGCGCTAATCGACATTTCTGTCCATATAGTAGATCCATCTTTACATTTTTGTTCAATTTCCAAAATTAAGCTCTGAGGACGAACTCCATTTTTTATCTGAACAACCGCCTCCATCATTACCTGCTTTGCCATAGATGCCGATTCCGGCATTATTGTTCCTGCAATACCATGTGCAATTGTCTCTTCAGGTGTATATCCCCTTAGTTTTTCTACAGATGGACTAACATAAAGAATCTCTCCTTCCATATTCATCGTCCAGATAACATCTGTTGAATTTATGGCCAACAATCTGAACTTCTCTTCGCTTTCGCGCAATGCCAGGTCATTTTTCTTTCGCTCAGAGACATCCCGGGCAGTAGTAATTATTACCTCCTCTCCAAAATAGACCCCGCGATTAGACGAAACCTCTTTGGGGAAAATTTCGCCATTTTTACGCATACCCCAAAACTCAAACTGCTGACTTACGCCTGTTTCTATAACAAGCTTCATCAATTGCCCCACATATTCCAGATCATTCATACCGGGCGCAGCCAAGTCTGCCGGTGTTTTGCCAATCAGAAATTCCCGATCACAACCATACATCTTTAACGCACCATTGTTGACTGCCATAAAACATCCATCGAGTTTATGAATATATACGGCTTCATCAATGGTATTAAATAGTCCGACATAGCTTTTCTGACTTTCTGCCAATGTAAGTTCGGCTTCCTTTCGCTCAGTAATATCAATATTAAATCCGGCAATGCCGGCCACACGATCTTGTTTGTATATAGGAAAAACGATTTGTTGAATATAACGAATGCGGCCATTATTATCGGTTTCGCACTCTTCGACGAGGGTTTCACCGGCAAAAACACGTTCATTCATGTTCTTCCACTTTTTGTATTCGTTCTCTTTCCTGAAAATATCTTCGAGACTACTTCCGACAATAGAGCCATTGTTTTCACGAAGTTTTTGATTTTCGATCACCGCAATACCTTCATCGTTTCTAGCCCATATTTCGAATGGTGCATTATCAATAAAGGAACGAAGTAGCGATTCGTTCTCACTTAATTTGCTGTACAGAGACTCCTTCTCGGCCAACACCCGGGCCAATTTTACATTGCCATACCCCAACGAAGCAATCATCTGCCCAAAACGGGCATAGAAATCCATTACCCAATCCAATTTCGATTTAGAATAACGGGGTACTTTTTTCAATGCCTCAACATAATCATCTTCATTAAATCCATATAGTTTCGCCTGCTTACGGTACAAATTAAAATCAATTTCCTCATCTTCAAACAAAAACTGCCCCAAAAAGACATTTCCCAACTTATGCTCACCGACCACAATAGGTGTTGCAATATCCCACATATTGTTTTTACACTTGTACAGCTTAAAGCGACCAGGCTCAATACCTTCAGACAAATAGCAATCACTTTCATAACAATTTCTACAAGTTTCGGGATGAACTCGGTGATAGTTTATACAAATATCCTGCCAACCTTCTTCCACTAACACCTCGCCTTTTGTGTCAATAATGCCAATACCTATCCCCGTAATAGCATGGAAACTATCCATTAATTTCTGAACAGCAACTTTGTCGAGAATATCTGACAACTCCAGATTTTTCACACCACCATCAGGATCCAACACCACCTGCAATTTTCGGCGAACGCGCATCTCGCTCTCTTCGAGCAGCAATTTTGCATTCTGTAACTCCTCGTTTTTTCGATGTCTGACAATCGCCATACCAATGGATGAAGCTGTAGTTTGAAGAATTGAACACTCAACATCACTCCACAAGTCTTTATCGCTCATACTCTCAATACCCACAAAACCCTCACATTTCCCTTCTATCATCATTGGAAGCGCTAACAGCGAAATAACCCCCCGACTCTGAAACATCAATTTTTCAGGTTCAGGCATATCTTTAATATTGAGACGAATCATTTTCCCCGCAAGCATTAATGGCCCTGAAAGAGGTGCAGCCACGCTTATATCAAGATTTTGGTTCGCCGGAATCCGAAACTTAACTTTATTTTCCAATCTATTCCAGCTACAAAATTGACTTATACAATGTCTATGCTGAAAAGAATCCTCCTGCAATGTATATATATAAATATAGTCTTTACCAGTAGCCTCTACTATGCATTTTAACACTGTTTCAATAGTCTCATCCAATGGGGCATCCGACAATAAAAGCTGTCCGGCAGTGGCAGCAGCCTGCAAAATAGCATCACGCTTTAGCAACTCTTCCTGCACCAGTTTTTGCGATGTAATATCAGCCACAGAAATCAATCCGGCCCATTTTCCATTGTATGTAATCGTATTACCAGTCAGGAAAACCCACTTCTCTTCACCTGTTTTTGATCGAATTTTAAACTCATAGGAATTATTAATAAAAGCACCGGATTGTCGGGACCGACCTATCGTCTTAACCTTATCCACATACTCAGGAGTCACAAAATCCCAGAAATACATTCGATAAAGCTCCTCAGCACTATATCCACAAAGATTTTCACCAGCTATATTTGAATATACCCAATAATCATCCTGATAAATCATGATTGCCATTGGCGAATTTGCCGCTAGTGTTCTAAATTTGGCCTCACTCTCTGCCAATGCTTTTTCGGCTTTCTTCTTTTCGGTAATGTCCTGAATAATACCAAAAGCTTTTGTTACCAGTCCTTCTTTATTTGTGATAGAGTTGAATTCGACAAAGACCACCCCTTCTGATTCACCCCGATTCAGGTGAATTTTGTGCTCAAAGCTACCACTTCTAAGTGGATTATCAGGTCTCTTTACTCTCGACATTACTCTATCCACCAGGCCATAATCTTCAGGGAACAAGAAATTCAATTCATAGTCTTCTTTTGACATTTCATAATCTCCATGTATCTCAAAAGATGACCCTACCAGAGTAAAAAATTGATCATTTAACACAAAAACCTCTCGTTCCAAATCAAACTCCCACGAGCAAAGTCGGGCAATATCCATTGCTTTCGAAAGTTGTTTTTCACTCTTCCGCAGTTTTTGCTCTGCATTTACCCTATCAGTTAAATCATTGATAATAACCTGCCTGGCTCTCCGTCCCTCATACAATAGAGAATGTGCAGATACATTCACATACTTCATCTGTCCGTTTTTGGTCAAATGCCTCACCTGTATATCTTCATCATTTCCACTACGGGCATTATTCACACTTTGCATCAAGAGATGTAAATCTTCAGGAGGTCTGATTTCAGCGATACTCATCGCTGAAAACTCACGACGACTATATCCGTAAAAATCGACAGCTGTCTGATTAACTTCGAGAAACCGTAATGTTTCTATATCGAATATCATCATGGGCTGCGGACTATTCGTAAAAATATATTTGTATTTTTCTTCGCTTTTTTGCAGCTGTTCTTCCGCCTTTTTTCGTTCTCCAAGCTCTGCAATTAATGCCTCTGTACGCTCTTTTACCAATGTTTCTAAACGTTGTTTTTCTGTTTTCTTCAGATCCTCCGCCCGTTTTATTCGAAGCATAGCTCGTATTTGTGCTACAAGCTCAGAAACATCAACCGGCTTATTCAGAAATGCATCGGCACCGACCTCGAGTGCTTTTATACGCATCTGACGATCTGTTGCCGCAGCAGTAATCATTACTACCGGTATATTATTGAGTAAATCATCACTCTTCAGCGTCATACATACCTCAAAACCATCCATACCTGGCATAACGACATCCAGCAAAATGATATCAGGCATAATTGAGTGACATTTTTCTAAACCTGACTGCCCGGAATTTGCAGAATGAAACTCAATATCAGAAAAAGACTCTTCTAACAAAGCCTTTAATACAATAATATTTGATTCATTGTCGTCAATAGCGACTATCTTAATCGGCTTATTCTCCATACAACCATGCATTAACTTTACATTCAAGATCCATATTATCAATTGGTTTAGACACATAATCATCAAAGCCTAAACGCAACAACATCTCCTCATCACCCTTCATAGCACGTGCTGTCAGGGCAATCACCGGAATTTTTGCTGTCGAACTATTATTCTTCAAATCAGATAATATCTCTAACCCATCCTTTCCGGGTAAAGAAATATCAAGTAGAATAATATCCGGTGCATGAGTCAGTACCATTTTCAGACCATCCTCTCCATTATAGGCTTCCAAAACAAGATGTTTATCGTCAAGTAGCGCGCGAACAGTCATCATATTGTCCGGGTTATCCTCGACAACAAGAATATTACCTTTTGATGATCGGGGAATACGAGCTGTTTTTTTTATTTCCGGAGGTAAAACAGAATAAGAGAAAAGATTACCAACATACGTCAGCAGCTCTGACCGACTTATATCTCCTTTCTGAATCAGTTGCGAGATATGATTATCGTTCAACAATTTGCGCTCATCAGGTGTAATGTGCTTAGCCGATAATATTAACACCGGAAGTGTACGTGTTTCAGGCTTACTTCTGAGTTGATTCAATGTTTCAAATCCGTCAATCTCAGGCATCATCAAGTCCAGAATTATTGCATCAGGTGTTAGCAGATCAACAAATGCAAGAGCCTCTTTACCATTCCTTGCGATTAATGTCTTGTAACCAACTTCGTTTAAAATATCAGTTAACTGCACTATCTGAGGTTCGCTATCTTCTACAATTAAAATTGTTTTTTCTTTGAATGAAACAGATTGATATGCACGATGTGTAACAATATCTTTACGCTCAACAACAGGAAAAACTCCGGAATCACCCAGAGGCAAAGTAAGGACAAAAGTAGTACCTAAAGCAACCTTACTTTCCACAAACAAATCAGCCTGAATCAAACGGGCATATTTTTGGGCAATAGCAAGCCCAAGACCTGTACCGCCATATTTACGTGAAGTCCGGTCGTCTGCTTGCCTGAATTCATCAAAAATAAAGGGCAAACTTTCTTCCGGGATACCGATTCCGGTATCTTTTACCCGAATGACTAACCTCCCTTCTGCAGATACTTCTGCCATGACCTCCACCGAACCCGATTCGGTAAACTTTACGGCATTGGCTATTAAATTTTGCAAAATATGAAAACATTTATTTCGATCGGTGAAAACAGACGGTAAATCATCCGGAATTCTGTTTATCAATTCAACAGATGAATTAGCCAACATGGGCTTTGTCGTATCTAGAATTGAACAAACAAGCTCTTTAAAATCGACTTGAGATAAATCTACAATCTCTTTCCCGGCTTCTATTCGCGATAAATCAAGTATTTCATTAATTAACTTCAATAATTGCTTTCCATTTTTCTCTATTACATCGATGTAATCGGATTGTTCAACCGGAATCACGCTTTTTAATCTACGACTCAAAACTCCAGAAAGTGCTATCACAGAATTAAGTGGCGTGCGTAGTTCGTGGCTCATATTCGAGAGGAAAGCACTTTTCAACCGGTTTGCCTCATCGAGTTGTTTCTTTTGCATTTTCAATTCGATATTGTATTCACGTAACTCTTCGGCCTGTACCTCTAGTTCTATTGTTTTATCACTTAATTCGTGATTTTGTTTATCCAATTTATCCGTAAAATCAATCAATGTTTGCATCAAGAGCACTCCATTTACCCGTGCATTAATAATCATCCTTACCTCATTGAGCAGCTGATTGGCTACATCTGACAAAGGAGTAGCTGCCGATAAAGAGATAACAGCAGACACCTCTCCTCTATCAAGAATAGGTATCGTTATTATTTCGGCCGGGGTAAAATAACCGATGGATGTTTTTAACTGATATCTGGCATCAGAGGGTATAGAAGTGATTCGAACCATTTTCTTCGTAGCCAAAGCTGCTCCAAACTCACCTTCCATCTCTTCTGCTGAAAACGTCCTGATTGCCTCTTCTGACAGACCAATTGAAGATAACAGCTCAAAAAATTTGGTATCTCCCGATTTAAGATAGAATGCAGCGGTTTGACAATTAGTTTTCGACACTAATTCATTAAGCAAAACCTGCACAAACAAGCTCAGATTGTTCTCCGCCAATAATGCTTCAGAAATCTGAGCCGATTTCTCTTTTACACTTAATTGCGATTGAATAGCTTCAGCCATCTCATTAAAAGAGTGAGACAAAAAACCCATTTCATTTCTATACGAGTACGAAGATCGTGCATTATAATGGCCATCTTTATAATTTTGAGTAGCAGCAATGATTATATCGAGTGGCTTCTTTACCGATCTGTATAAATAAACAACAATGAGAACAACGACAATTACAGTTGCTATAAACAAAAATAGTAGCCACAATCTTAATGTTTGCTGCTCTACCCGAGCCGATTCGAAAAAGAATGTTGATTTATTTTCTGCAAAATCAATCACATATTGGGTACATGATAATAAACCAGCGATATGAGTCTCTGCCATCCGCGTATACAATAACTCTGCCTGATCAAACTGCCCGTTTTCAATACGCTTAACCACGATACTCCAATTTCCCATCAGGTTAGCATACTCAAGATCTATTTCATCCAGCTTCCGATGGTCACCCAAGAATCTGCTACGCATAATCCTCATTGCCTGTTTATATTCAAGATAGGCGGTCACTATCTGTTTTTCAGTTTGCTTAAATGCTATGTTTGAGCTTGCCTTCCGATTGAAAACAACCGACTGCATTAAATTCTGCATATGATAGATTTCCGATTTGAGCTGAAGAGCAGCCCTGGTCACAGGCAACGGATGATGGTATAATTTTGTCGTATTCATGGCGAGCCTTTCTGTTTGCCAAAAAGCGCCCAAACCCATAAAAGTGACCATAGATAAGATCAATACAGAACTCCAGATCAAACGACTACTTATTTTTGTGTTTTGGAACTTCATAAGTCGAAATTTAAGGTATTAACATCCCAAATATAAGCATTAATTTGCACAAACAGATATATTAACCATCAAAAAAGCACAACGAGAAATATTTAATTGGTATACTTAATATTTTCATTGTATTATCTTTTCATATAAACAGGAATATGAGATCCTATTCGAATAAACAAACCACTATTTTCAATAATTTCTGTCTCTGCATCTCCTGTAATCAAATATCCTCCCCCAACCAATGATCTGGCTAACTTATTAAGTATAAATAATCGTGATTCATTGTTGTAATAAAACAAAACATTACAACAAAATATCAAATCGAACTCACAAAAAAGGCTATCAGGTGGTGCAATACTTTCTCTATCCAACAAATCGTAGTACGAAAATTGAATATTATGAATCAGATCTGACTTTACAGAAAATACACCATCAAATTCTTCAAAATACCTATCAAAATATTTCAGCTTCACATTATCCAGTGCCTGACGGTCGTATCTCCCATTTTGTGCTATTTTAAGTATTCTTGACGAATAATCTGTCGCAAATACACGAAATAAAAGATCCTGCTTAGTAACGAACCGATAATAATCGATTACCATCGCCAAAGAATATGGCTCCTGACCTGCAGCACATCCGGCAGACCACACGCGCACCTCCCGATGCGATGAGCCCAACTTCTGTCGAAATATTTGTGGTACCAGATAATCTTCCAGCATAGAAAAAACGGTTCCATTACGAAAAAAAAAGCTATATGAGTTTTTAAGTGATGCAATAAGATGCAAGCGCTCACTATCGTCTTGTTGAACCAGCAAATAATAATCGGCGGTTGTTTCGCAGCCGGTTGCCGACTTTCTTCCCTGAATTGCTTGTCGTAAAAATGAACCATCATACACACCCAATTCGGCACTTACCACCTCACTCCAATCATATTCCACCTCTTCCATCTCCTTTACTAATATAAATTAACAAAACATACTTCAAACAACCTTCAGTAAATCAAACAAATACCTTATACCCTGTCTGGTGAATTATCATCTGAAATACGAGGTAAAAAAAATGAAAAACGACTCCCTTTTCCCACCTCACTTACAACAGCTATTCTTCCATTATGTAAATGCGCAAACTCCGCACACAGCAAAAGACCAAGACCTGTACCTGCCTCATTTTCAGTTCCTTCCCTAATATATTCAAAGTCGGTTTTGAATAATTTCTCAATCATATCAGATGTCATTCCAATACCATTATCCTCTATACTTAACTCAACCTCCGTCTCTTTCTGGCTACAAGCAATCATAATAGTTCCACCACGTGGTGTGAATTTCAATGCATTAGAAACCAAATTTCGCAAAATGACACTAAGCATATTCTGATCAGCAAAAACTGTACCAACAAAATCCTTATGACAAACCATCTCAATCTGCTTTGCTCTGGCTATTTCGCCCAACACACCATAAACATCAGTATATATGGTCGATAAATTCAACAAAGAAGGCTCGAAGTGAATATGCCCGTGCTGCACTCTAGCCCAGTTGAGCAGATTCTCTAAAAGTCGATTTGCCTGTAAAGCCGAACCGTGAATAAAACCTGATATTTCCCGGACTTCAACTTCTGTCATCTCAGGCAACTGCTTAACAAGCATTTCGCTAAACCCAAGCAATGAATTAAACGGGCTGCGTAAATCATGAGCTATGATTGAAAACAATTTATCTTTCATTTTCAACAAACTCTTAAGCTTTAACTCGCTGTTTCTTAGTTCCTCCAACATAGACTTGTAGTCCGAAATATCGCGTGCAAAACCTGCAACTCCGATAACCTCTCCCTTTGCGTCATACAATGGTGCCTTATAGGTTTCGTGCCACTTGATGGAATCACCATCTTTAATCACTTCTTCTGTTTTAAAATTCGTTCTGGCTGTTATCACTTTCTGATCATCTGCCATATATTTCGCCGCATGATGAGACGGCCACAAATCATAATCTGTTTTGCCCAGTAACTGTCCCTCATGATCTAATCCTGCTTGAATAACATATGCTTGATTTACAGCCAATAGCCGTCCGTTCACATCTTTTAGCCAAACCATATAAGGAAAAACATCAAGCAACGACTTCTGTATGGCCTGATTTTGTCGAATCAGGCGGTCACTCACCACAGACTCGGTAATATCGTGCAATATACCTACTAAAAAACGGAAACCATTTTGGTCAATGTAAACAGATTTCTTTACATTCATATATATATCTGACTTATCACGTCCCTGAACTAGTAGTTGCTCAGAGCTACTTGTATTTGATTGCAACAAATATTTGTCTTTCTGATTTACCCTATTTCTCTCCAAACTCCTGAATAGCGGTTCGTCTTCCTCTGCAAAAATTTCACTCATGCTTTTTCCCATCAAATCACAATACGCATCATTGACAAGAATTAATTCTAAATTATTATTTTTTACAAAAACCGGATCTTTAATTGTATTTAGAATTGCTGATAAAAAACCACGGGAATCAGAAATCTCTTTCTCTTTTAATTTTTCTTTTGTTAAATCAGACAACGATACCGCAAATTCTTCATTATTAATTAAAAAGGCTCTGGCTTCAATATAAACAAATGGATCATCCAACTGATATACAAAATTATAAAACCCATCATTCTTCAAACCCTTCAACAGATTGTCTTTCCACTCTCTTGTTATCCCCGTGAAAAGCTGATCACATCTCTTACCCACCAATTCATGATCTCCTTTTCTCACTAACGTTTTAAACGAATCATTATATTCCTTGATAACATAATCATTGGCCTGCCCTTTTGAATCAAATAAAAAACGATGCAAGACCAAAGGTTGGGTGATGTTATTAAACAAATTCCGATACAATAATTCATTTTTACTCAATAGCATCGTCGATTCCGTTCTCTCTATTTCCATTGAAATAGAATTTGCAACAATCTGCAATACTGATTTTACCAATTCTGGATTTTCTATGGATATTTTATCCAGAAATGCTATCACGCCAATGATTTCTCCTTTTGCATTCAGCAAAGTCTGACCGGCCATACCCTGCACACCTAACAGATTTGCCAAAACTGCCTCCGGAAATATTTTTGACACATTTTCAATACAAATATAGCTACCTTCTGCAATAATGCACTCTGAAGGCGTCCCTTTTATTGGATAGCAAACATTCGGATGAACAATATCATCATAATATATAAACAGAGACTCTATATCGCTTTTTGATTTACTCAAACGGGATATTAATACTCCATCTATCTGCATCGTTTCTACTAAAAATGCAGACAACGACTCAAAATATCCCTTCGAAAGCCTGTCCCACTGGCATTCTGCCACAAACCGGACAACACGATCTATCAATTTCTGATTGGTTATATCAATCGCATTCGTATAGATATATTGAGTGTTATTAATTTTAACTATCTCAGCAGACATTAAAACATCAATCTTTTGCCCTGTTTTAAGCGTAATTACTGTTTCAAAATCGCGAATTACACCAGTTTGCTTTATTTGCGCTATAAATTCATCCCGATGGTGCTTTGTCAACAAATTGATATCAATAGAGGTACGACCAATAATTTCAGATTTTGCAAAACCCGATTTCTGACAGAATGCATCATTCACATCCACATATTCACCAGTATCAAAAAGACTTATACTACAATATGTGCTTGTCACATTCATCGTTTTTTCAAGCTTCGCTCTGGCTTCGCTCAGCAATTGATCTTTCCTATTGAGAAGTGTCAAGTCTGAAATTGTCGAACGGATTGTTCGTTCCCCATTCTCAACAACCAAAACACTCTCCACCCCGACTAATATATCCTCCCCGGATTTCCTCAAAAATAAATCACAAGAGGGTGACTTACCCCGATTAATCAACTCTCGATAATGAAAATAAAGCACATTCTGACACTCAGGAGCTACAAAATCCGACAATTTATGATCCGTCAAAACATTTTTTTCACAATCCAACAACCGACAAAAGGTCTGATTTACACGAAGTATTGTTCCCTCTTCATTCATTATAATATATCCAACCGGAGCATGATCAAAGAGATCTGCATACATTTGGGTTAACCGTTCTAACTCGTGCTGAGTGCGAAGTAACTCCTCATTTTGAACCATCAACTCTTCATAATAAACACCCAACTCCTCTGTCAATTCTTCGAAACTATGGTCTGACAAATCAACATCAGTTTTTCGGCTACACAAGGCATCTGCAATTCGTTTTCTTGCTGTCTCATTCATAGAACAGAATTTTCTTATTTCTACTTTTCATTCAAACTTTCTCTTTTCACAAGCTGTTGCTCCATCTCTTTAAGCTCACTTACGTCAATAACTGAACCAATTATCTTCACCGGATTTCCAAAACTATCCCGTTCTGATATATAACCACGATCAAAATACCAGGCATAGCTACCATCTTTTCGTAAAATCCGATAAGT
>CAZHNZ010000018.1:0-43993 GCA_964534355.1 uncultured Parabacteroides sp. | reverse complement strand
TCAGTCCATTTAAATTCTAATTATTAATCCGTCCAACTTTTTGGGGGCAGATCATCTCTGATGGTCCTTTTTTTATTTCGTTGTTGCGGAGTTACAATCCAATCTTCTTTCTCAACTCTTTGAGTAGCTCAATATCTTTTTGACGCATTTGTCCGTCGCGGTTTGGCGGGCAGTTCAGGATGAGTATGTTATCCTGAGCAGTTGCTATTTTGTACAATCGCTCGAGCTCATCTACCGATTTGTAAGTTGCATCGTTGGTGTGAAAAAACCATTTGCTGCTCATACATACCGTTGTTTCCCAGGGCATGTAATAGAGTTTTCCGTCGTGCGTAAAATGTTTCGGATCAGGATTAGACGGTAGGTCGGGATCGCCCAGGCGGAAGTCGGTCGGGAAATAACGAATCGGGAAACCTGCTTTCTGATGGTATGGATGTGCTGTTTTGTCTATGTTATTCGGAAAACCAATACTCCAGTTGATGCCCACCTGACAGTTGGGTTCTGCTTGTTTGATTGTCCGGTAAATCTCTGCCACATTCCAGCGGTAGTTTTGTTTTACCCAGCTGCCATCGAACCAAAATTCGATAACCGGTGTGATTTTTTTGGTAATGGCAAACAGCTCTTTCAGTTGCTTAATCATGTACTCGTTGTACGATGCATCCTGAGTCGAATCCTTCACGTTCGCATTCACCTTTCTGTCCCACAGCGAATAGTAGAGCCCCAGCCCGATGTTGTGCTTTTTGCACGCTTTGGCTACGGCCTCTACCACGTTGGTTTTGTTTCCGGATGAGGCCACATCGTATTCGGTGTATTTGCTGTCCCACAGGCAGAAGCCTTCGTGGTGCTTGGTGACCAGTATCACATATTTCATGCCGGCATCTTTGGCTGTTTTTACCCACTGCTCTGCGTCTATTTGCGTCGGCTTATAGTCGGAGGCCGGGTGTGAGCCATCTGTCCACTCCTGATTGAGGAAAGTGTTGATGCCAAAATGGATAAACATACCATACTTGCGGTCAATCTGAGCTTGTTGCGCTTTTGAGGGTAGGAGAGAGGGAGTGGGCTCGTAGCATTTCTGAGCCATCGCTGTTGAGGCAAACAGAAGTGCTGCCCACAGGAATAATCTGTTTTTTGTCATTGTGTTGTGTTTATTAGTAATTTGAAAATTGAGATGTATAGATTGAAATACAAAGATTGAAAAATATATTGGTTTTTGCAAGAGTCGGGGTGTAATTGTTTTACGCACAAAAAAAAGAGGGCTCGAAATCAATTTTCTTACCCTCTTTCCGGTTGTAATTTTTTTTGGATTTGTGCACTCTTGTTGTGGCTTTAAATCCAGCCGAAGCGGCTAGCTCCATCTCTCGTCCCGCCTTGCGGGCAGCTTTCACGCATGCCATTACGTGCAGCTTTTGTTTGTTCTTTTTCATACTACATCTGTTTATAATTGTATTCGTTGCAAAGTTATGTTATTTCGGCAAAACGGCAAAATATTAACTGCATTTACTGAAACATATATTCGCCCCTAATTGTTTTATAATAAAGGTTTTAATTGCTTTAAATGTAATTTAATCATGGCATTCGAGAAGAAACAAACAATCCACCTGATCCGAAACGAAGATCTGAATTACCACGGCACTCTCTTTGCCGGCCGATGCGCCGAGTGGGTGGTAGAATCGGGCATTGTTACGGTGTCTTCGCGGTTGAATTTGCGCAATGTTGTTTGCCTCAAAATACACGGAATGGAATTTTACCGGCCTGTGAGAGTGGGGGAACAGCTGATTTTCGAGTCTGCTATTGTATGGACAGGAAAGAGCACCATTGTGGTTTATATTCGTCTTTTTACGGCTGAATGTCCCGGGTATCTCTATGCCGAAGGGTTTATTACCTATTGCTACGTCAACGACCAGACCAGGCCGGTAGCGCACAACATGGTTGTTTTGCCCGAAACCGATGAAGAGCTTGCGTTACAGAACAGGGCCTTGCGTTTGACAAAATTTCGCTGAAATCTCAAATGGCACTTTTCATATCTATCTTTACGGTTACCCGCTTATCGTTTCGCTGCAAAACCACATTGAGGGGCCTGCGCCCGGGTGTTTCAAACAGTGCTTTGATTTCGTTGATGTTCATTTCAAACGATTTTCTTCCGTTTATTTCCACCAACTGATCGCCCACCTGAACGCCGGCTTTTTCGGCAGAAGAGCCTTCCCAAATGTAGAGCACCTCCCATACCCGCAAAAACGGACTCATCTGCACCAATTCTATGCCCGCTATGTTGTAGTTGAATTTTCGCCCGGCTGTGTAGTTTGGTTTCAGGTAGAGCAGGCTTCGGCTGAAATCGAATATCAGGGTATAGCGACTCAGTATCTGACTGCCGAGTGTGCCATCCCTCGTTTCGTCGGCGGCAATACCGCCAATGGTGGCCGAATCGGGAAATGATACGACAGGCATTTTCAGCACATATCCGCCCAGGCTCATGGCGGACAATCGGGCCATATATCCCTTTATCTCGCCACTCAACCCCTGACCAATCAGGCTGCGGACCCGTTTTTCGGGCATGGCAATCGGCTTTTGGCCAAACGATTTGAGCCAGGCCGCCAGCTCTGCGCCCGTGTCCAGCAGCATTTTGTATTCGCGTTCGCGTCCATTATTGTCGGTAATGGGAACGCGGATAAACATCTTTTGTTCTTCGATAGTCATGGGGGTGGACACAAACGATTTGTGTACCTGATACTTATCTTTGTCGTGAAAGCGAATAACGCGGTTTGTATAGTTGATTTCTACAATATGGTCGGGAAACAAATCGGTGCCAATCAGCCCGTTGATTTTGTATCCGGTGTGTTTCGACAGATTGAAAATATCCTCTTCCAACACATAAACAGCCTTGTTGTTGAGGGTCAGTTTACCCAGTTGAAGCGTGTTTCCGGGGCTGATGAGTGCTTTCAGGTCGTTTCCTGAACCAAGGCCTTTGAGGGCCGTGTTTTCACTGTAATTCAACGACAGACTATCCGATTCGCTCAGCTCGGTAATTATGGTGGTGCGCACGCCCGAGTCGAGAATGAAGTGCAGGGGTGGCGAACCGTTGACGCTGATTTTCACAACGGCATAGCTGCCCACTACCTCAAAGGGTACTGAAATGCTTTTTTCTTTGCGGGGGTGTGCCGCCTGTGTGCATACAAAAATCAGATGTAGAAGCAAAACGAAGTAAATGCGCATCACGGTGGTCGGTTTTAGCCTGTGAAGTTAGTTCGTTTTTTAGATTTTCATTCCCGAAAGGGCTGTTTTAACGCATTTGTGGCGATAAATTTATCAGGTTTACGCCTATTTAAGCAGAATTCCGGTCAGAATACGACCCGAGCGGATGCCCAATCGACGGGCCGAAAAGTAGTTGTGATGTTGGGTGTAAGTGCATATTCCCGATAGCTCGGTCTTGTTGGGCAGACATCCGGCCCGTTGCAAATCGAGGCAAATAGCCCCGGTCAGGTCTATATGTGGTTTGTTGTATCCGCCCGTTATGCAGCTGCCAAAGTTTTTGGTTATAAATTCGTCTGCTACCTCATCGCCCACCTCAAAACAGCTTGTGCCAATGCAGGGGCCAATGGCAGAAATCACCTCCTGCGGGTTTGTGCCATACTGTTTCTGCATGGCAGCCACGCTTTTGCTCACAATGTTGGCCACAGCACCACGCCATCCGGCATGTATAGCGGCTGTGGCGCCGTTTGTGGGGTCGTAAAGCAATACAGGTACACAATCGGCCGTAGTGACACCAATGCAGATGCCCCGCATGTTGGTGATCAGCGCATCTGCGCCATCCATCAGGGTTATACGTTGTTCGGGCGTGGCAGATAGTAGTCGGGCATCTACCACGGCTATTTTATCGCTGTGAGTTTGGTGCGATAGTATCAGTTGGTGAGTATCTATGCCCAGTTCCCGGCATAGTAGGGTGCGGTTGGTGGTCACATTCTGCGCATTGTCGCCCGATGTGTCGCTCAGGTTGAGTGACCCGAAATCCCCATCAGAAACACCACCGTGCCGCGAGGTAGTAAAAGCCTCCACCCGGCACGACTGTTTCATCAGGTTGTATCTCAGCAGGTCAATCTTCTTTGTCGTCCGATGCATAGAAGTTGTACTCTTCATCGTCATTCTCTTCCCACTCATCTTCCATATCAAATTCGTCTTCCATGTCTTCAACATCCATGGTGCGGCTCTTTATTTCGAGGTTTCGGTGGGTAATGGTCACCTTGTTGCTCTCTTTGTTGAGCTCGGCCCATATCACATCTTTGAGTTCGGTAATGCCTGTTTGCGTCATCGATGAAATAAATACACACGGAATTTCCGGCAAATCTCTTCGCACCTCTTCTTTCAACTCATCGTCCAGCATATCCGATTTCGAAATAGCCAGTATTCGTTGTTTGTCGAGCAACTCGGGGTTGTAGGTGGCCAGCTCATTGAGCAGCACTTTGTATTCGTTGTGTATGTCGTCGCTGTCGGCAGGTACCAGAAACAGCAGCAGCGAGTTACGCTCAATGTGTCTCAAAAAACGCAATCCCAGCCCTTTGCCTTCGGCGGCGCCTTCAATAATACCGGGGATATCTGCCATCACAAACGACAGATTGTTGCGGTAAGCCACAATGCCCAGGTTGGGTTGCAGTGTGGTAAACGGATAATCGGCAATCTTTGGTTTGGCCGACGACACTACCGATAGCAGGGTCGATTTGCCCGCATTCGGAAATCCTACCAAACCTACATCGGCCAGCAGTTTCAGCTCAATAATTACGGTGCGCTCAATGCACGGCTCGCCCGGTTGCGAAAAGCGCGGTGTTTGGTTGGTTGCCGTTCTGAAATGCCAGTTACCCTGACCACCACGGCCACCTTTCAGCAGTGGAACCAATTGCTGATCGTCGGTCACATCGCAAATAAACTCACCCGTTTCGGCATCGTAAGCCACAGAGCCACACGGTACCTCAATGATGCGGTCTTCGCCATCCTTGCCGGTGCATCTGTCGCCGCTTCCACCTTCGCCATCGCCGGCGAATATGTGTCGCTGATATTTCAGGTGCATCAGGGTCCAGAGATTGCGGTTTCCGCGCAGATAGATATGACCACCGCGACCGCCGTCTCCGCCATCGGGTCCGCCTTTGGCCACAAATTTCTCGCGGTGCAGGTGCGTTGAGCCCCGGCCGCCTTTGCCCGAACGACAGTAAATTTTTACGTAATCGACAAAATTTGATTCCATACTGATTGCTATAAGCATAAATTAACCGACACTTTTGCAGTTTAGCGAAAAATCCGCCTGCAAAAAGAGTCGGTCAATGAATTTGTTCTGATATTATAAACTATCCACCACAGCAGCTATCCGGCCGAATATCTCGTCAACCGTTCCCATACCGTGTATTCCGTGGTATTTTTTCTCTTCTTTGTAGTAGTCTATCAGCGGCGAAGTTTGATTTGCATACACCACCAACCGTTTTTTTATGGTTTCCAGGTTGTCGTCCGATCTGCCGGATATCTCGCCCCGTTTCAGCAGTCGCTCTATCAGCTCAGCCTCATCTACTTCCAGCGCCACTACGCCTGTTACCTTTTTACCGCGGGCTTTCAGCATCTCTTCCAGCGCCACCGCTTGCGGTATTGTACGCGGAAATCCGTCGAATATCACCCCGCGCGAATTCACCAAATCATCCATCTTTTCAGCCAGAATGCTGATAATCAACGAATCGGGCACCAATTGACCTCTCGAAATGTATGAATCGGCCGTTTTACCTAATTCGGTCTGTTTTTGAATTATATCTCTTAAAACCTCACCCGTCGAAATATGCGTTAAGTTATATTTCGCCTTCAACAAATCGCTTTGAGTTCCCTTGCCGGAACCCGGTCCTCCAAAAATTACAATGTTCAACATTTCAACCTATTTTAACAAATTACATAAATATCATTCAGATTACGACCATTGCCGTCGTAGTCCAGTCCATATCCTACAATGAAATCATTCGGGATTTCAAAAGCTACATAATCCAGTTTTACCTCACATTCCACCGCATCGGGCTTAAACAGCAGTACCGCCGTGCTCACGCTTTCGGGCTGCATCCCCTGCAAATCTTCCAACAAATGGCTCAGCGTTCGACCCGTATCCACAATATCCTCGATCACCACCACCGTGCGCCCGGCTATCGGTTCGGTCAATCCCATTATCTGTTTGTGATTACCTGTCGATGTTGTGCCTTCGTACGACTTCAATCGGATAAACGAGATTTCACAATCTATCGTCACGCGCTTCATCAAATCGGCCGCAAACATAAACGCACCATTCAACACGCAGATAAACAGCGGATTCTTCCCCGCCATATCCCGATTGATTTTTTCGGCCAGTTCCGCCGTTTTTGCGATTATTTCACTCTCCGAAAGATAGGGCTTAAACGTTTTATCCTTTACACGTACCGTCTTCATACAGGGGCTTATTTATATTGAACAGAGATTATCTTTCGTCTTTTACAACGCATTTTCTGCTTGTTTCCACTTGCAACTACATCTAACAAAGTGACTTAACCAATCGTCCTGTCCTCTCTGATTCTGCATTTTGGACGACAAAAGTACACATTTTATCTGTAAATGCCTGCCTCATTGCCTCATAATACACTAATTTTAAGAAAATAAGCTGGCAACATCATCTTATTTTTGGCAAATGTGTTATTTCGTTTATATGAATATCTTATTTGAAAAGACTCATACTTGACGGCTGAGTAGCTGATGCGATATTTTCACCTCAATCTTCCAGATCCGCCAGCCACAATGCCGACGAAGCATCACTCGGCATACGCCAGTCGCCCCGTGGAGAGAGATTGATCGAACCGACTTTGGGGCCGTCGGGCAGACACGAACGTTTGAACTGCTGATTGAAGAATCGACGGAAAAAGACCTTCATCCAGTGGCGAATAATCTCGTCGCTGTATTTTCCGGCAAAGGCGTAACGCGCCAATACAAATATTTTGGCCGGGTGAAATCCGAAACGAACCATATAATAGAGGAAAAAGTCGTGAAGCTCATAGGGTCCCACCAGATCTTCCGTTTTTTGAGCAATGTCGCCATTCTCGTCCGTCGGCAAAAGCTCCGGACTGACAGGCGTATCCAATATATCAAGTAATGTGGCGTGGGCCACCTCGTCCGAACCACTTTGGGCCACATACGACACCAGATAGCGAACCAACGTTTTGGGCACACCGGCATTTACACCATACATAGACATGTGGTCGCCGTTGTAGGTAGCCCAACCCAGTGCCAGCTCCGACAGATCTCCGGTGCCAATCACCATGCCTCCTTGCTGATTGGCGATGTTCATCAATATTTGGGTACGCTCGCGCGCCTGTGTATTCTCGTAGGTCACATCGTGCACTGAGGCATCGTGTCCGATATCCGAAAAATGTTGCAGACAGGCCGGTTTGATGTCAATCTCTTTGCGCGTCACCCCCAGAGCATCCATCAGCTGCAACGCATTGTTGTAGGTGCGTCCGGTGGTGCCAAATCCGGGCATCGTAATTCCCAGAATGTTTTGGCGCGAAATACCCAGTTTGTCGAACGTTCGCACGCATACCAACAGCGCCAGGGTAGAGTCGAGACCACCGGAAATACCAATGACCACCTTTCGGCAACCGGTGTGCACCATCCGTGTAGCCAGTCCGCTCACCTGAATATTGAATATCTCGCTGCACCGCTTCTCCAGTTCCGCACCACCGGGAATAAAGGGGAATGCCGAAACTGAGCGGGTGAGCGTCAGGGGTTGCAGTACTGTTGCTTCGCTACACAATACCACCCGATACGGTCGGAGATCCCCCACTGGCGCCGGCATAAAGCTGCTGTTTTTGCGGCGGTCTGCCCCCAGTCTATCTATATCTATTTCACTTATTATCAATTGTTCATCAAACGAAAAACGCTCAGACTCAGCCAGAAAAGTTCCGTTCTCGGCAATCAAGCCGTTGCCGGCAAAAACCAGATCGGTGGTCGATTCGCCAAAACCGGCCGACGCATACACATACCCGGCTATGCAGCGGGCAGATTGCTGTGCGATCAGCGATTTCAGGTAGTCGTTTTTGCCAATAGTCTCGTCGCTCGCCGACAGGTTGAATATAATCTGTGCACCCGCTATGGCATGGTGCGAACTGGGCGGAATGGGCACCCATAAATCTTCGCACAACTCAATAGCCACGGATGCGCCACCGCATTGCAACAGAATATCTGTACCGAAGGGCACTCGTTGTCCTGCCAACTCTACCTCCGAAAAACCGGCATCGGTAGCCGGTGCAAACCACCGTTTTTCGTAAAATTCACTGTAGTTAGGCAGAAACGTTTTGGGCACAACCGCCGCAATCTTCCCACCCTGAAATGCCACCGCCACATTGTATTGCCGGTTGCCCACACGCAGAGGCATGCCCACAATACCGGCCACCGAGAGATTAGCCGTGGCCACCAGCAATTCGCGCAGGGCAGATATAGCGCCGTCGTGCAACGTCTGCTGATGAAACAGATCTCCACACGTATAGCCCGTGAGGCTCAACTCGGGGAAACAAACTACCGCTACCGACTGCGCTTCTGCCTGTCGCATCAATGCCTCTATCTGCCTGCCGTTGTATTCGCAATCGGCCACCCTCACCGGGGGGATCGCTGCCGCTACTTTTATGAATCCGTGTGTCATTGTCTCGTTTTTTTTGCTGAATATAAAGTAGGTGCAAAGATAGTGAAAATATTTGTGCTGCTTGATTGGTGTAGAAATCAAAGGTGGTGTATGTAGAAATCTTTTGGAGTAAGGATCATAGACGATATTAATTCTGATATCCTGACTATTCTTAAATATCAACGAGCAGAAAGCGGTAATACCGGAGAAAATAAAATATGGTGGAACAATTGAAAAATGCTTTAAGTGGATTTCTCAAGATAATGATATAATTATTGATCATCAGTTTACCTGTTAAGGTGCAATTGTCTCTTTTTGGGCCTTTTGAATTTATAAAGAACGTTATGACGCGCAATTAAATCTGAAGAATGAATCTGTATCAAAAGAGATTGATGTATCTGTAAAGGTTAATTGATTGAAGTTCATTGGTTTGTTGGGCGTATTTGATGGAGCTGCTACCTCCTGTTGACTCGAAGTGAAAAATGCTTTACTTGATTTGTCAATAAACTGATAAATAAATTTTCTTACCTTTGCCCCTCTAAATCTAAATCGTACCTCTCATGCTTTCAATGAAAAGACTCTCTCTCGCTCTGCTTTCTGTTGCTTTTGTTTCTGTCATGTTTGCCCGCGGGCCGGTATTGCGGCCGGTAGGTGAGGGCTGGGCCAAGAATTCGGTGAATACCACGGTGTTCAGAAACAATTCTGTGGTGTCGGCCGGTGGCTGTCAGTACACGGCTTACTACGACAACGAGCAGTATGTGGTGGTGGCAAAGCGAAAATTGAACAGCGGGAAATGGAGGGTCAGCCGGACCGATTTTAAAGGTAATTGCAAAGACGCGCACAATGTAATCAGTATAATGGTGGATGGAGATGGTTACCTGCATATTTCGTGGGATCATCACAACAACAAACTACACTATGCAGTGAGCAAAGAGCCGGGTAGTCTTGAGCTCGGGCCTGAACGCGCGATGGTGGGCGACGACGAAAACAAGGTGACTTACCCCGAGTTTTACCGGCTGAAAGGGGGCAATTTGCTCTTTGTCTATCGTTCGGGCGGTTCTGGAAATGGCAATCTGGTCTTTAATTTCTACAACTCAAAAGAGAAACGCTGGAGCCGGGTGCAAAACGCACTGATTGATGGCGAAGGGCAACGCAATGCCTACTGGCAAATGTGTACCGATGACGCGGGCACCATACATATCTCGTGGGTGTGGCGTGAGTCGCCCGACGTGAAGTCTAACCACGACCTCTGCTATGCCCGGTCGCGCGATAATGGCGTTACCTGGGAAAACTCGCGCGGAGAACAATATTCACTGCCAATTCGGGCTTCGAATGCAGACTATATTTACCGAATTCCGCAGGGCAGCGAGCTGATTAATCAGACAAGTATGTCGTGTGATGCGCAGGGCAATCCGTGCATAGCCACCTATTGGCGCGATTCGCTTTCGGCTGTGCCGCAATACCGGATTGTCTATTGGGATGGCACGCGGTGGATGCAACAGCAGGTGAGCCGCCGCACTACCCCCTTCACATTGGGCGGTGTGGGTACAAAAAGCATTCCGGTGTCGCGTCCCCGCATTGTGATGGCGCAAGTCGGCGGTAAACAGGCGGCCTGCATGATTTTCAGAGACGCCGAGCGTGGTAGCGTGGTGTCGGCAGCTCTCTGTGCCGACCTGGCGAAAGGGGAGTGGATGTATCGCGACCTTACCCCGTTTACGGTGGCTGAGTGGGAGCCGTCGTTCGATACCGAGTTGTGGAAAAGCAGCGGAAAACTACATATATTTGTGCAGAAAACCATTCAGGTAAATGGCAGCGATTACAAAGTAGCCGCCGATGTGCCCCCAACAATGGTAAACATCCTGGAAATAAACGGGATGAAAAAACTGTGGAAAAAGTAAACGTATTTTAGCACGATTGTAAGAACATTTTGAAATCAGTGCTGTTTAAAGAAAGTGCAGAGAGGTAGCTGTGGCCTTACAGCGACGCCTTACAATGAGAATGAATTATTAATCTGAATATCGGGAAACATGAATATCCGCTTTACACATTCGACATCCAAAATAAAATCGGTGGCTGATGGCATTGCCTCTTCCATTATGGATGGAAAGTTGAAGATAGGGGATAATCTGCCCTCGATAAACGAGATGAGCCGCAAATACAAAATCTCACGCGATACTGTGTTTAAGGCATTTATCGAACTAAAACGGAGAAAACTGATAGATTCCACCCCCACGAAGGGCTATTTTGTAACCGGTGAGGTAAATCACATTCTTCTGCTATTGGATACATATTCGCCATTCAAGCAAAACCTCTACAACCGCTTTGTCTCTAACCTGCCCGCAGGGTATAAAGTCGATTTGATTTTTCACCAATACAACGAACATCTGTTTGAAACCATTGTGCGCGAAAGCATTGGCCGATACAGCATGTATGTGGTGATGAATTTTTCGAACGAGCGTTTTTCAGAGTCGCTCAGGTCGATACCTAAAAACAAGCTTTTGTTGCTTGATTTTGGTCGCTTCGAAAAAGATGGCTATTCCTATATCTGTCAGGATTTTGATCAGTCATTTTACGACTGTCTCAAAAACTGCTCTGTTTGCCTGCACAAGTACAACAAGATGACCTTTGTTTTTCCCGAAGAGGTTTGTCACCCGACAAGCTCAATTGACTATTTTGTAAAGTTCTGTGCCGAAAACGGATTCAAATACGAGGTGATTCGCAAAGAAGCCGATTGGAGAGAGGTTGAAGAGGGTACGCTCTATATCTGTATCCTGCCCGAGGATTTGGTAAAAGTGATTAAATCGGCCGATGCAGCACGTCTTCGTATAGGTAAAGAGGTGGGGCTGATTGCCTACAACGAAAGCCCGATACTAGACGTAATCAAAGATGGAGTTTCTTCGATTTCTGTTGATTTTGGTTTGATGGGAGAGAAGGCGGCGGAGTATGTGGTGAAGAAGCAGGAGGTGCAGGAATATTTACCCACTCAGTTGATTTTGAGAAATTCGGTGTAATAAAAAATTTTCACTTAAATCAGCACAGTTCAGCACAGTTATTTGCGTTATAAATAGTATATTAAGATGATGAAGAGATAATATCAACCCTTTTAATAATTACCAAACTATGAAAACAGGAAGATTGCAGGGCGAAAATCCGAAAATCGGAATAAGACCAACCATAGATGCACGTCAGGGCGGCGTGAGAGAGTCACTTGAAGAACAGACCATGAACATGGCACAACGGGTAGCCGATCTGATCAGCAGCCACCTCAAATACAGCGATGGCACCCCCGTGCAGTGCGTGATAGCGGATACCACCATCGGACGGGTGGATGAGGCTGCTGCCTGTGCCGAAAAATTCAGAAAAGAGGGTGTGGGTGCTACCATCACCGTTACCCCGTGCTGGTGCTACGGCAGCGAAACCATCGACTACGACCCCCATTTACCCAAAGCCATCTGGGGTTTTAATGGCACCGAACGACCCGGCGCCGTATATCTGGCCGCTGCGCTGGCCGGTCATACGCAGAAAGGGTTGCCCGCCTTTGGCATTTATGGCAAAGATGTGCAGGAGAGCGATGATACCACCATTCCCGAAGATGTGAAGGAAAAACTATTGCGTTTTGCCAAAAGCGGTATCGCAGTGGCCTCGCTCAGAGGAAAGTCGTATCTCTCTATCGGCTCGGTGTCGATGGGAATAGCCGGCTCTATTGTCGATTCCGACTTCTTTCAGACCTATCTGGGTATGCGAAACGAGTATGTCGATATGACAGAGCTCATTCGTCGCGTACAACTTAATATATACGACCCCGAAGAGTACGAAAAGGCGAAAGCCTGGACGGCAGCCAACTGCAAAAGCCGGGAAGGGGAGGATGCCAACGAGCCCGAACGTAAGAAATCGCGCGAACAACTGGACAGCGAATGGGATTTTGTGGTGAAGATGACGATAATCATGCGCGATCTGATGATCGGCAATCCGAAACTCAAAGCACTCGGATTTGGCGAGGAGGCTCTCGGGCACAATGCCATTGCAGCGGGTTTTCAGGGCCAACGGCAGTGGACCGACTTTATGCCCAATGGCGATTTTCCCGAGGCTATTCTCAATTCGTCTTTCGACTGGAACGGCATTCGCGAAGCATTTGTACTGGCTACCGAAAACGATTCGCTGAACGGTGCCACCATGCTGTTTGGCAAACTGCTGACCAACAGCGCTCAGGTGTTTGCCGATGTGCGGACCTATTGGAGTGCCGATGCGATTGAACGGGTTTCGGGATACAAACCCGAAGGGCTGGCTCAAAACGGACTCATTCACCTCATCAATTCGGGCTCTGCGGCTCTGGATGGTTGCGGGCTGCAAACCGTTGGCGGAGAGCCGGCTATGAAGCCTTTTTGGGAGATTTCGGAAGAAGAGGCTGCGGCCTGTCTCGAAGCCACAACGTGGTATCCGGCTATCAACGAATATTTCAGAGGCGGTGGCTTCTCATCAAATTACCTCACCAAAGGCGGTATGCCTATCACCCTGGCACGCATCAATCTGGTGAAAGGGCTTGGTCCGGTGCTGCAACTGGCAGAGGGCTGGACGGTTGACTTGCCGCAATCTGTGCATCAGATTCTGGACGACCGCACCAACAAAACCTGGCCTACCTCGTGGTTTGTTCCCCGCCTCACGGGCGAAGGGGCTTTCACCGATGTATATTCGGTGATGAACAACTGGGGCGCCAACCACGGTGCATTCAGCTACGGACATATTGGCGCCGACCTGATTACACTGGCTTCTATGTTGCGTATTCCGGTTTGTATGCACAATGTGGCCGACGAAAAGGTGTTCCGCCCCAGTGCCTGGTCTGCTTTTGGTATGGATAAGGAGGGGGCTGACTATCGCGCCTGTCACACATACGGTCCGCTTTATAAATAAAAGAATAAACGCCAAACGACAGAGGTTGTTGCATCACGCAGTAGCCTCTGTTTTTTTTGAGAAATCATTCTCTTTTCAACTAAAATCAAAACATACAGCAATTCAGTCAAATTACGCAGTGCGCGGCCTGAAAAAATGGTCTATTTTCGCATTGCCTTTATTTATTGAAAATACTATTGCCATAAATTCTATTATCATGACAAAAAAACATTTTCTGGCCGTCGATCTCGGCGCAACAAGTGGCCGTACCATTTTGGGTACAGTAGCCGGCGGAAAACTCGAAATGAAAGAGCTGACCCGTTTCCCCAATCAAATATTACAGGTTCATAATCATTTCCACTGGAATATCCTTTCGTTGTTCGAAAATATCAAAGCCGGTCTGGCAGCAGCCCGTCAGGAGGGTGTCGAAATTACCTCAATAGGTATTGATACATGGGGCGTCGACTTTGCTCTCATTGGCAAAGATGGTTCGCTCATGGGAGCACCTTATGCTTACCGCGACCCACACACCGCAGGCATGCCCGAGAAGTTTTTCGAAATTGTTTCGCGCGAAAAGGTATATGACCTGACAGGCATACAGGTGATGAACTTCAACAGCCTTTATCAGCTTTTTTCCCTTAAACAGGCCGATAATTCGATTCTCGAAGCAACCACCGAAATTCTCTTTATGCCCGATGCGCTGGCTTATCTGCTCACCGGCAACAAAGTGGTGGAGTATACCATTGCCTCTACTTCGCAAATTCTTAATCCGCGTACCAAACAGTTCGAAGCGCAATTGCTGGAAGCGGCTGGCGTTTCGCCTTCTATTCTGGGCGAAATCGTGATGCCGGGCCATGTGGTGGGTACGCTTACCGATGCCCTGGCCGAAGAGTCGGAGCTGGGCAAAGTGCCTGTGATAGCGGTTGCCGGACACGACACCGCGTCGGCTGTGGCTGCTGTGCCGGCCGAAAACGAACGTTTCGCTTACCTGAGTTCGGGTACCTGGTCGCTCATGGGCATAGAGGTGAAGGATGCCATTATCAACGAAGAGACCTATGCTCTCAACTTTACCAACGAAGGCGGCATAGAGGGCACCACCCGTTTCCTGAAAAACATAACCGGCATGTGGCTGCTCGAGCAGTGCCTCAAAGAGTGGAAAAAAGAGGGTATTACCTACGCTTACGAGAAACTGGTGAAGATGACCGAAACCGCACCTGCGTTTCAGTCGATTATAGATCCGGATGATGCTTCGTTTGCCAATCCGGCAAGCATGACCAAAGCGATTGTTGCTTTTTGCGAAGCGACAGGTCAGAAGGCACCTTCTAATCACGCCGAGTTTGTGCGTTGTATCTTCGAAAGCCTTTCGCTCAAATACAAATATGTGCTGGGTAAACTGAAAAGTCTGGCACCATTCGAAATCGAAAAACTGCACGTGATAGGTGGTGGCTCGAAAAATCCGTTGCTCAACCAATGGACAGCCAATGCTATCGGTATGCCGGTTGTGGCCGGTCCGTCTGAGGCTACCGCATTTGGAAATATAATGATTCAGGCCAAGGCAGCCGGTTGTGTGGATTCGTTGCAGGAGATGCGTCAGATTATCCGCGAGTCAATCTCTCTGGACGAATTTTATCCCGAAAACAACAGCGAGTGGGAAGTGGCCTACACACAATTCCTGAAAATTGTAAAATAAAAATAATCAATCAATTAACCCATATTAATCTTTAAAGAAAATGAACGAACAACAAATCAATCAGGCGTATGAGTATGCAAAAGCGCGTTACGCCGATTTGGGCATCAACACAGATGAAGCACTGAAACAACTGGACAAACTTTCTATTTCGCTGCACTGCTGGCAGACAGATGACGTAACCGGATGCGAAAATCCCGATGGTGACCTCACCGGCGGTATTCAGGCCACAGGAAACTACCCGGGCAAGGCGCGTAACATCGCCGAGATTCGTGCCGATATCGACAAAGCAATGTCTCTCATTCCGGGCGAACACCGTGTAAATATTCATGCATTCTATGCCGACTTTGGCGGCGAAGTGGTAGACCGCGATAAAATTGAACCCAAACATTTCCAAAGCTGGATAGACTGGGCAAAAGAAAAAGGCTACAAACTCGATTTCAACGCAACCTGTTTCTCGCACGAGAAATCGGCCGACGGTTTCACTTTGTCGCACCGCGACCCCGCTATCCGTCAGTTCTGGATCGACCATGTTAACGCTTGCCGTAAAATTGCCGAAGAGATGGGCCGTCAGTTGGGCTCACCCTGTATCCACAATATCTGGATTCCGGACGGCTCAAAGGATTTGACCGTTGATCGTGCTCTTTACCGCAAAAATCTGAAAGAGTCTTTGGATAAAATATTCGAAATGAAGACCAACGACGAATACATGCGCGACTGCATCGAGTGTAAGCTGTTTGGTATCGGTAGCGAAAGTTACGTGGTAGGTTCACACGAATTCTACATGGGTTATGGTGTGGCCAACAACAAAATGATTACCCTCGACTCGGGTCACTTCCACCCAACAGAAGTTATTTCTGATAAAATCTCTTCACTTTTGCTTTTTGCACCCGAAATCATGTTGCACGTGAGCCGTGGTGTTCGTTGGGACAGCGATCACGTTGTAATTCTGAACGACGAATTACAGGCTCTTTCTCAGGAGATTATTCGTGCAAATGCGCTCGACCGCGTACATGTGGGTCTCGACTATTTCGATGCATCTATCAACCGCATCGGGGCTTACGTAGTTGGTGTTCGCGCTACGCAAAAAGCATTCTTGCAGGCTATTCTTGAGCCAATTGCGCAATTGCGTGATTTCGAGGCAAATGGTCAGAACTTCGAACGTCTGGCGTTGCTCGAAGAGGCAAAATCGTTGCCATGGGCTGCTGTGTACAACTACTATTGCAAAAGCAAAGGCGTAATTGCCGGCGAGGCTTATATTGCCGATATTCAGCAGTATGAGGCGGATGTGACCGGTAAAAGATAAATGAATTAATTCATAATTATTAATTCACAATTCATAATTAATGGTGGATGAGGGAGCCGTCGCGTTCTCTCTTCCACTATTTTAGATTAGAAGTTTTGAGTTGACTCTCTCTTAAACTTAAAACTTATAACCTAAAACCTAATACTTAAAAACCCATGAACACATTAATCGGATTATTTATTATTGCCATAGGCAGCATGGGGCAATCGAGCTCTTATGTTCCCATTACAAAGGTTAAAAACTGGGCCTGGGAAAGCTTTTGGCTGGTGCAGGGCATTTTTGCCTGGCTTCTCTTCCCCTTCCTGGGTGCTTTGCTTGCTGTGCCGGTAGGCTCATCTCTGATGGATATTCTTTCGAGTGGAAACGGTGCCGCACTCTCGGCCATGGGCTATGGCGCTTTGTGGGGTGTAGGTGGTCTGACATTCGGACTAAGTATGCGCTACCTCGGTGTTGCCCTCGGTCAGTCTATTGCTTTGGGTACCTGTTCTGCATTCGGCACGCTTATTCCCGCATTGATGGGTGGTACCGATCTCTTTTCGGGCAAAGGTCTTGTTTTGCTTATAGGCGTGAGCATCGCTATCGCCGGCATTTCGGTGATTGGTTATGCCGGTAGTCTGCGTTCGAAAAACATGACCGAAGAGCAGAAGAAAGCGGCTGTGAAAGATTTTGCTTTGGGCAAAGGTCTTCTGGTGGCTCTGCTGGCCGGTGTGATGAGTGCCTGTTTTAGCCTGGGCCTCGAAGCTGCCGAGCCGATCAAGGCTGCGGCTATTGACTTGGGTGCCAAATCGTTGTTTGCCGGACTTCCTGCAATTCTCTTGATTACCGCCGGCGGATTTATTACAAATGCGGTCTATTGTTTGTTTCAAAATGTAAAAAACAATACAGGAAAGGACTATTTCGGTGTGCCCGGCTCTGTGTTTGTCAACAATGTGCTCTTTTGCGCTTTGGCCGGCATACTCTGGTATTCGCAGTTTTTCGGACTGGCGCTGGGCAAAAGCTATTTTGCCGAAGGCAGTGTGATGATGGCCTTTTCGTGGAGTATCCTGATGTCGTTGAATGTTACGTTCAGCAATGTTTGGGGCATTATATTGAAAGAGTGGAAGGGTGCCGGAACCAAAACGGTTTCTGTTTTGATTTTGGGTATGCTAATTTTGATTTTTTCGCTCATTCTTCCAAACTTATTGTAACTTATATTGGTTATAACGAAACGAATGTTCAGCACAGTGCGGCACAGACATTCGTTTCATTATGACCGTATATACGGCTCATCATTGATTTTTGAGAATAACAATCTGAAACGAGTAATATAACCACTTTAATACTAAATCAAAATGAAGCACGAGAAAAAATCCGCGTACAAATACGTCTCTTATCTGTGGGACGAGAGTAAAGCTGCCGCGCTTAACGGTAATGAAGTCGATTTGTTTATTTACCGCTCTAATATTCTGGGAGCTGATTTAAGAATTACAAATTATGCAGGTGGAAACACCTCTGTAAAAGTAGAAGATAAAGATCCTCTCACCGGCAAACTGGCCGAAGTGATGTGGGTAAAAGGTTCGGGTGGCGACATCGGAACACTCAAAAAAGCGGGTTGTGCGTCGCTTTATGTGGATAAACTGCACAGTTTGAAAAATGTTTACCGGGGCATTGAATTTGAAGATGAGATGGTGGAGCTGTTCAACTACTGCCTTTTCAACCTCAAATCGGCCGCGCCTTCCATCGATACACCGCTGCATGGCTTGTTGCCATACAAACATATAGACCACCTGCACCCCGATGCGCTTATTGCCATTGCGGCTGCCAAAGATGGCGAAAAAATCATGAAAGAGATTTGGGGAGACACCATGGTGTGGATACCCTGGCAAAGACCGGGTTTCGATCTGGGCATGCAACTCGAAGAGGCTGTGAAGAAAAACCCCAATCTAAAAGGATTGATATTGGGCGGTCACGGGCTCTTTACCTGGGGCGATACCTCTTACGAATGTTACATCAACTCACTCAATACGATTGAGGAGGCTTCGGAATATCTGGCTGCCAATTATGGCAAAACACGTCCGGTATTCGGCGGTTGGGTGGTGCAACCGGCTTCGGCCGAAAACCGCAAAGAGCAGGCGGCTCAGGTGATGCCGTTGCTCAGAGGGTTGGCCTCGACCTACAAACCTATGGTGGGTAGCTTTACCGACGATGAGCGTGTCCTCGAATTTGTGGGTAGCAGCGATTTAAGCCGTTTGGCAGCTATCGGTACAAGTTGTCCCGACCACTTCCTGCGTACAAAAATCCGACCGCTTGTACTCGAAATAGCACCCGATGCCGATCTCAACAGTCCGGATGTGCGTGCAAAACTCGAAAGTCAGTTTGCCGAATATCAGGCAATGTACACCGATTACTACAACCGCTGTAAAAATACAAATAGTCCCGCTCTACGCGACCCCAATCCGGTGGTGGTTCTCTATCCCGGTGTGGGAATGTTCAACTTTGCCAAAGACCATGCCACTGCGCGTGTTTCGGGTGAGTTTTACATCAATGCCATCAATGTGATGAAGGGTGCCGAGGCGGTTTCGTCCTATCAGGGTCTGCCCGAACAGGAGGCTTTCGATATCGAATACTGGTTGCTCGAAGAGGCAAAATTGCAACGTATGCCCAAAGAAAAACCACTTTCGCGCCGTGTGGCTATTGTTACCGGTTCGGGTGGCGGTATTGGCAAGGCAATTGCAAAGAAAATGGCCGAAGAGGGTGCCTGCGTAGTGCTCACCGATCTCAATCCGGAGTGGTTGCAGGCTGCTAAAGAGGAGTTTATTAAGCTATTTGGCAAAGATATGGTGGCCGATGCTCTGCTCGATGTTACCAAACCCGAACAGATTGAGTCTGCATTCAAAACAGCCTCTCTGGCATTTGGCGGGGTGGATATTGTGGTGAATTGTGCCGGTCTGGCCATTTCTAAGCCTATCGATCAGACCACTATTGCCGATTGGGATTTGCTCAATAATGTTTTGGTAAAAGGTCAGTTCCTGATGAGTCAGAAGGGTGCCGAAATTATGCGCAAACAGAAAATGGGTGGCGATATCGTTAATATTGCTTCGAAAAATGGCCTGTTTGCTGGCCCCAACAATATCGGATATGGCACAGCCAAGGGGGCTCAGATACACATGAGCCGCTTACTCGCAGCCGAATTGGGCAAAGATAAAATCCGTGTAAACGTGGTCAATCCCGATGCTGTTATCGGTGGTAGCAAAATTTGGGAGGGCGCATGGGCCGAAGGTCGTGCAAAAGCATACGGTATCACCGTGGCCGAACTGCCGGCTTACTACGCCTCGCGTACGATTATGAACGAGATTGTCTATGCCGAAGATATTGCAAATGGCGTATTTGCGTTTGTGGGCGGCCATCTCTCAAAATCGACAGGCAACATCCTGAATGTGGATGGTGGTGTGGCGGCCAGCTTTGTTCGCTAATCATCTCTGTACAATTATATTCAAACGCAAAGACGCTTTTGCCGCAAAGTTGTAATCCTGAAAACATTATATCTTTGCTATTGCGCTCTTTGCGTTTGTTTTTTTACTGTGCGAAAAGTCAAATCTGAAAGGTGAAAAATCACTGCTTTTCGCTCTTTTATGCCTAAATTTGCAAACTCAAATCAAGTGTCAGAATGAAAGTAGGTTTCTTTGTTCCCTGTTACATCGACCAATTCTACCCGCAGGTGGCTGTGGCTACGCTTCAACTACTCGAAAAGTTGGGTTGCGAGGTCTGCTATCCGCTCAATCAGACCTGCTGTGGTCAGCCAATGGCCAACTCTGGTTGCGAAAAGGACAGCATCAAAACAGCAAAGCTCTTTGTGGAGAACTTCAGGGAGTACGACTATATTGTAGGCCCTGCACCCAGTTGTGTCGGGTTCGTCAGGGAGCATTATGATATTTTGGACCAAACGCACGACGTGGTGCATGTGCGTACGCATATTTTCGATATTGCCGAATTTCTGATTGATGTTTTAAAAATAAAAAAACTGGACGCGGCTTTTCCTCACAAAGTAGGATTGCACACAAGTTGCCACGGACAACGAAGCATGCGCATGGCTCAGTCATCGGAAATTAACGGGTCCTTCTTTTCCAAACAAAGACAGTTGCTCGAAATGGTGGAGGGGCTGGAACTGATTGACCTGGATCGCGTGGACGAGTGTTGTGGCTTTGGCGGTACTTTCAGCGTTTTCGAAGAGGCCGTTTCTGCCAAAATGGGGCGCGATCGCGTTTCCGATCACGAGCGGCATGGTGCTGAGGTGATTACCGGCGGAGATACTTCCTGCCTGATGCATCTGGAGGGAACAATCCGGCGCCAAAACAAAAATATTAAGGTTATTCATCTGGTCGAAATACTGAACGGTACAACATTGTCCTGATAGCTATCCATTATGAAGAACGACGCACAATATACCAATCATTCCGGCAAAGCTGCCGCTTTTGTTCAGGACGAGGCCCGTACAGACTGGCACGATGGCGCGCTGTGGTTTGTCCGCTACAAACGGGATATTCAGATAAAAAAGGTACCTGAGTGGGAGGAGCTGCGCGAACTGGGTTCGCAGATCAAAGCCAATGTGCTGGCAAATCTCGATACCTATTTGGTGCAGTTCGAAGAGAACGCGCTCAAAAACGGCGTTCATGTCCATTGGGCGAAGAATGCCTGCGAACACAACGAAATCATTCTTAATATACTCAAAAACAAAGGTGTAAATCGGCTGGTGAAAAGCAAGTCGATGCTCACCGAAGAGTGTCATCTCAATCCGTTTTTAATCGAAAATGGCATAGAAGTGGTCGATACAGATCTGGGTGAACGTATTGTGCAATTGCGCGACGAAGCGCCAAGCCATATTGTTCTTCCGGCTATTCACCTCAAAAAAGAGGATGTTGGGGCTACTTTCCACAAATATCTGGGTTCGGAAGAGGGGGCGAAAGACCCGAAATACCTGACAGAGGTGGCTCGCGGACATTTGCGCGAAAAGTTTTTGGCAGCCGATGCGGCTCTCACCGGTGTCAATTTTGCCGTGGCCGAAACAGGCGGAATAACCGTCTGTACCAACGAGGGTAACGCCGATCTGGGCGCTCATCTGGCGCCTGTTCATATTGCCAGCTTGGGAATGGAGAAGCTTATCCCGCGGCAAAGTGATCTGGGTGTCTTTCTGCGGCTGTTGGCCCGGAATGCAACCGGTCAGCCGGTAACCTCTTTTTCATCTCATTTCCTGAAACCCAATGTAGGGCAGGAGCTTCATTTTGTGATTGTGGACAACGGCAGATCGGAGCAACTGGGTCGTGCCGATTTCCGAAAATCGCTTTACTGCATCCGTTGCGGGGCCTGCATGAATACCTGTCCTGTCTATCGCCGCAGTGGCGGACACAGCTACGGCTATACCGTGCCCGGACCTATCGGCTCAATCCTGTCGCCGGGTGTCGATTTGAAAAAGTACTCTTCGCTGCCTTTCGCCTCTACGCTGTGTGGCTCTTGTTCCGATGTCTGTCCGGTGAAGATTGATATTCATCATCAGCTTTACAAATGGAGGCAGATTATCGCGCAGGAAAATGAGCTTCCGCTCAGCAAAAAAATATCGATGAAGGTGACCGGTTTTCTGTTTGCTCATCCCTCTCTGTATCGTTTTGCAGGAAAAACTGCACGCACCATGCTTCCAATGATGCCCCGTTTTTTGCTTTACAACAACTTGAATGCGTGGGGAATACATCGCGAAGTTCCGGTTGCGCCCAAACAGAGTTTCAGGGAGTGGTATCTCGAACAGCAGAAAAAGAAGGGTTGAGTTTCACAGACTATTTTATACAGAAAAAAGATGACTTCGAAAGAATATATATTGCAGCGCATCCAACAGAATAAGCCGGAGCAGAGTCCGTTGCCCGATGTCCCCGCTTTTGAGCGGAACGATATTGATCTGGTGGCGCATTTCAAAGAAACGCTGGCTTTTGTGGGTGGACAGGCTATTGAACTGGAGAATGACGATGAGCTCAATAGCCGTATTCAGGAGCTTTACCCTGATATGAAGGTGATTGCCTCTGAAATTGGAGCCGTAAAGGCGGCCAATTTCGATTTGCAGGCGATAACCGATCCTCATCTGCTCAGGGATATTGATTTAGTGGTTATCCGCGGCGAATTTGGCGTATCCGAAAATGCCGCAGTATGGGTGCCTTCGAGTGCATTGTCGCACCGTGTACTGCCGTTTATTACACAACATGCAGTCATTGTGCTGGATAAATCGCAACTTGTCTGGAATATGCATCAGGCATACAAGCGGTTGGATATCAGCAAGGCAAACGGATTTGGAGTCTTTATTTCCGGCCCGTCAAAAACAGCCGATATCGAGCAAAGTCTGGTGATCGGAGCTCACGGAAGCCGCAGCCTGGTGGTATTTTTGATGAACAGATGATAATTAATTGATCAGTAGATTGCGTTCTGTTTAATCGTCTGATATTCACTGCTATTATGATTTTTGAATTAAGAAATTATGCATTATGAATCATGCATTATGAATTACAAATTATTATAAACATTTTATTATGAGTATTTTAGAGAACAATCCATTGCGTGATGAGATTGAGAAAATTCAGGAAGTGGCTGGTTATCTGGCCGAAAGAGGATGGGCTGAAAGAAACGGTGGTAATATTTCGGTAAATGTAACCGAGTTGATGACCGAAGAAGGCAAAAAACGTCCCGGACTCGTTCCTTCTATCGCTTTACCAAAGGCGTTCAAAGCATTGGCCGGTCATTTCTTCTACGTTACCGGTACCGGCAAGCGTATGCGTTATGTTGCAAAATCAGCTTTCGGAAACGGTTCAATTATCCGTATCAACGAGGCGGGAGATGCATACGACATTATCGCAGAGCAACCGATTGTGCCTACTTCGGAGCTGCCTTCTCACCTGGCTATGCATGCTTACATGCGTGAAGTGCGTGGAACCAACAACAAAGTGGTTCTTCACACTCACCCCACCGACCTGATTGCTCTGACTCACGTGCCCGAGTTCCTCGAAGAGGGTGCACTGGCTTATATGTTGTGGTCTATGATCCCCGAAACCCGTATTATCGTTCCCAAAGGTGTAGGTATTATCCCTTACGAAATACCGGGTACAATGGATTTGGCAGATGCTACTATCGAGAAGCTGGCTAAACACGACGTGGTAATGTGGGAAAAACACGGCTGTCTGGCTGTGGGTGAAGATTTGATCGAAACATTCGATGCTATCGACACCTTGTCTAAATCATCTCAGATTTTCTTCTATGCTAAACAGGCAGGATATCAGCCTCAGGGTATGAAGAAAGAGCAACTGGATGGTTTGGTGGATGCATTCAACCTGTAATCTGTTCACCGGCTGAAAATATCGGAGGCGCATGCGAAATTATATTCGTCTGCGCCTCTTGTTTTTTGCCGAAAACAGGAGTCTTGTTTTGTATATAGGTTCAATCATGTTACCTTTGTCCGAAAATAACCTTCAAATGAAACTGTTAGTCACCGCGATTTGTGGAGTAATTTTATTCTTTTCATCTTGTCATAAAGAGGAGATTGATTATGGGTATGGTGATTTTCGAATAGACCTGGCTACCGTGTCACGTACTACAACTAGTCGGGTTTTCAAACTCGACAATCAGCTGTTGTTGTTTCCCGAAGATTCTATTCCCGACAGATTATCAGATCAGACCCGGGTGGTTATCACTTACAATAATACTCAGTTTACGGATAGTTTTCGTAGAAAAATAAAAGTGTTGTCTGTTTCTGAGGTCAATACATCTGCGATCAAGCCTCTTGTCGCTGGTTTGGCCGATGACGCACTTTACCTGGAAAGTGCCTGGCAGACGGGTGATTGGCTCAATTTTAGGGTCTCGTATCAATATTTTAGTACCAAGCATAGTATGGCGTTGTATCAAAATAATAGTGTGGTAAATGACACTATTTACCTCGAACTCCGGCATTCAACCAATGGTGATAAGCCCGGCTATACCGTCCGCACATTGCTCTCTTATTCGCTCAAACCTTATGCCCGACAGGGTATCGTGGTGCCTGTGAAATTGCGTGTAAATAGCACCAACAACGGAGTCTATCATGCTGTATTCAACTATCTTAGTCCAATCCCCAATTGAGGTAAGGTCTGTGCTGTCCGGTCTCAACACCTATTTTGCAGAACCGTATCATGCCGTAGCATTCTTCTGTTTTGTTGCAGTTTTTTTCGCTCAAAGGCATAATCTCTTTAAATTCGATTACTTCATCTTTTTCGATACAGGCCATGTAGCCCTGTTCCGTTTTTAGCAACTTACCACCGTTTTCGCAAAAGTCGTGTAGCGCAAACAGCAGATGATTTTCGGGCCAATGCACAGAATATTCCTCAGTCAGTAGTTTTCTGCGTTTATCAGGCAGCATCTCATATCGGGTGTAGGGTATTTCCGATTCTTTTAGTTGGGTTGAATGAAATTTGAATTGACGGAAAAAACATTGAAATCCGGATTTCTCATAAAAGGTTATCAGCTCATTTCCATCAGGGATAAGTAGTAGTGCAAAATAATTTTGCCGAACGGCTTCGTCAAATGCAAACCGGAGTAAATCGCTCATATGTCCTTTGCCCCGGTGTGTAGGCAGAGTAGCACACGCGTAAATGTAACACGAAGGTTCGAAGCGACCTTGCACTTGTATATCGCAGGGAAGAAGAAAAAGCATCGATACCGGCAATCCATCTTGTTCGACGATAAGGCAATGTTCCGGCTGACCCAACAGATCCAGAAAGCGGCTAATATACGTATCCGAATCGTGGCAAAAGCAACTTTTCCAGATTCTTACAATATCAGCTCTATCGCCGCCTTTTGCATATCGAATCATGGCTGATTGGGTATTCGTTTCATTGTATTTACTTCAAGCAGAATGTCGGGGTGATACGATAGTTTGGCTTTTCGCAAACCTTCATCGCCGTTGTCTTCGGCTCTGTTTACATATCTGTATCCGGTGCAATACCGATTGACAAAATCTCTGTTTATTTTCGGGTAGGCACCGCGAACAGAAGCGTCTGCCTTCTCAAATAATATCAGATAGGTGTCGTCATTTACCGGACAACCCATGGCAAATGCCGCCACTTTTCCATCTACACGAAGCAATAATCCATCAAGATTCAGACAAAAGAAACTTTCAAACGCGTTTATCAGAGCTGCATTTTCCATGTTGAGGGCACTACCGGGCGGTATGTCCATATCCATATCCCATTTATGCGCGAAAATCATTATTTCCAGAATATTGTTGGCGTCGATTTCTTCCGTTTGCCAATGGTAATACTTTTCGAAATAGTTGATGTGGTTTCGTTTGGGTTGTAGTACTTTTCCCTGTAATGTGGACAATCTTGCTGATTCAAACAGATATTCGTATTCATCCCGATAGGGTGTAAACTGATACTGCCCCGGCATAAGTTCTTCAATTACAGCTTTCTGTTCGTTGTTTACCTGATAGAGGCGAAATTCGCGACCCTTTCCCACTGCATACTCTTCCATCCGTAACAAAGCCTCTTGCAAATTGCCATTGCCCAGAGGGAACAGAAAATTGTGTTGGCTTCGGTGAAATGTTTTTATATACAAAAAGCCGGCTTCCTCAGCCAGTTCAAAATCGCAAACGTCGCGCCACAGAAACAAAACCTCAAAGCAGTAGTTCAACTGTCTTCGGTTGGCTTTTCGGCAATAATCCTCTATCCACGGTCTGTCTTCTAATCTTATGCTTCTGAATTCCATATCTGTACAGTTTAACGTCTGCAAAAACGCTTCTGTTTATCTCTTTAAATTTTAATAACTTTTTGTGGTAAAAGAAAGCCTTCGAAGAACGAATCATCGAAGGCCACTATTTTTTTTTGAAGAGCAAAGTATCAATTGGTTTTGTACTTGTATCTGATTTGTTTCAAATCTTCGTTTGCTTTCACTATCTTTTGTTTCAATCCGGCTTTGTAGGTCGCCAGTTTAGCTTGCAACTCAGCATTATCTGCCGACATCATTTGTACTGCGAGTATTCCCGCATTCACCGCGCCATCTATACCCACTGTGGCAACAGGTATGCCCGGAGGCATTTGCACGATTGCCAACAATGCATCCATACCATCCAGCGATGCACTGATAGGCACCCCGATTACCGGCAGCGTAGTCATTGATGCAATCACACCCGGCAAATGAGCTGCCATTCCGGCTGCCGCAATGATTACCTTTATGCCCCGCTCTTGCGCGCCTTTGGCAAATACCTCTACCTCGCCCGGTGTACGATGCGCCGAAAGGGCATTTATTTCAAATGGAATTTCAAACTCGTTCAACAGTTCGGCAGCCTTTCCCATCACCGGCAAATCCGATGTGCTACCCATGATAATACTTACTAATGGCTTCATATTTATTGATTTATAGTCATTTAGCATATAGAGAAATAATGACGGTTTTCAGGCTTATGGAAATCAAATTCCCAGTAACTTTTTGTATTCATCTGCTGTCAGCAGTGAATTCAATTGCTCTGTTTCAGAAACAGATATTTTTATTATCCAGCCTTTACCGTATGGATCGCTGTTCACCAGTTCAGGGGCATCTTCCAGCGAGGGGTTAAACTCAATCACTTCGCCCGAAACAGGCATAAAGAGATCTGATACTGTTTTGACGGCTTCGATAGTGCCAAATACTTCATTTTGTGATATTTGATCGCCTACGGTCTCAATGTCTAAATAGACGATTTCGCCCAATTCGCCCTGAGCATAATCGGTAATACCCACTACTGCTTCTGCGCCATCAATGCGAATCCATTCGTGTTCTTTGGTGTACTTCAATTCATCGGGGAAATTCATACCATTAACTGTTTAAAGTGAATATCTGTTTTCAAAAACGAAATCGATACGATTATAGTTTGTAAATAAGCGTAATTCCGTCCCTCAAAGGTAAAATAATTTTTTCAATTCTGTTATCCTTCGCTATTTTTTCATTGAATTTCAGGATGCCGATGGTTTGTGCGTCGTTTGCAACCGGCTCTTCGAGTACCTTTGAGTCCCAAAGCGTATTATCGGCGACTATCAGTCCGCCTTTTCGTACTTTGTCGAATATCAGGTCGAAGTATTCGCAGTAATCGCGCTTATCGGCGTCAATAAAAACAAGGTCGAATTCAGTATTCAGCGTAGGTACAATCTCAAAAGCATTGCCAATGTGCAATTTTACTTTTTTGCCGTGAGGATTCAAATCGAGATGTTTTCGGATAAAATCTTCCAGTTCATCTTCGATTTCTATGGTGTGAATTTGGGCTTCTTCGCCCAGAGACTCGGCCATGCACAAGGCAGAATAGCCCGCATAAGTGCCAAGTTCTAAAATGTTTTTTGGATTTGTCATCCGGCAGATCATCTTCAGGAATCGACCCTGAAGATGACCGGATAACATTCTTGGACGAAGCAGATTGACATGAACATCTCTGTTGAGGTGCTTCAAATAGTCGCTCTCTTCATCTATGTGATTCAGAATATACTGTTCAAGTAAATCCGACATGTTTTTTATCCCTCAAAATTGGGAAGAACGTAATGTCTGCTGTGTTTCAGAATGCGGAATACCTCGTTGATTTCCAGGTAAGTGGTTCCACCGCCTTCGCCAAAACTTCCACCCAGGAAGGCCACTTTATCAGATTCTGAAATCAGACCTTTGTCCATAAGCAATTTCATTCCTTCGAAGAAATACTCGCGGGCAGAAGGTTTAGTTTCCTGAAAAATAGGGAATACACCGTATGAAAGTGCCAGTTGGCGAATAGTTCGCTCGTTGTAGCAAATTGCAAATACCGGACAAACGCCTCTGAATGCAGCTACGTAACGTGCTGTTCCACCAGTGTATGAGTCGTTGATAATGGCATTGATCCCCAGCATTTTGGTTGCTCTTACGGCTTTCTCAGCCAGGAACGTAGCAATGCTTTTCGAGTCTGTGGTGCATACCGGAATGTCATTCTCAGGCATTTTGGTCTTTTCTGCCTCTTCGGCTATCTTGGCCATGGTTCTGACAGCTTCTACCGGATATTTTCCGTAGGCTGTTTCACCGCTGAGCATCAATGCATCTGTGCGATAATAGATTGCATTCGCGATGTCTGTAACCTCTGCACGGGTCGGACGCGGATTGTTAATCATCGAGTGAAGCATTTGTGTAGCTACAATAACCGGTTTTTTAGCCTGTACACATTTGCGGATAAGAATACGCTGAATGCCCGGAATTTTCTCTTGTGCTACTTCTATGCCGAGGTCGCCACGGGCCACCATCACACCATAGGTTACTTCCAGAATTTCGTCAATATTGTCAACGCCTTCCTGATTCTCAATTTTCGAAATAATCTTAATAGGACTGTTGTGCTCATCCAGGATAGCCTGAATATCCAATACATCCTGTTTGTTACGTACAAATGAGTGAGCGATAAAATCGACACCATTTTCAATGGCCAGTTTGATCACTTCGCGGTCGCGTTTTGTAAGCGATGGCAAATTGATACGAACGCCGGGTACATTTACACTTTTACGACTACCCAGTTCGCCACTATTCTCTGCAACGCAAATGAGAGATTGCTCTCTTTTTTCAGTTACAGTAAACTCAAGCTCGCCATCGTCTATCAGCATTTTGCAGCCAATGTTCATGTCATCGATCAGATTCTCGTATGACACAGAAATGCAATCTTTGCTTGTCAAACGTTTCAGATCGCCTACTACGGTAACAATGTCACCGGTTTCGAACATAATCTTTTCGTTGTTTGCAATAGCCGTCGTGCGTACTTCCGGTCCTTTAGTATCGATCAAAATGGCGATGTCCGAAGAAACGGATCTAACATTGTTGATAACCTTGAAAAAGCCTTCATCAGCTAAGTGCGCAGAGTTGAGCCGCGCTACGTTCATCCCACTTGCGTAAAGTTCCTGAAGGAAATCTACGTCACATCTTAAATCAGAGATTGTTGCAACAATTTTGGTGTGTTTCGACATAATCTTTATTATTTTTTTGTAATTGCTTCTACAGCTAAACGGTACGAGTCGAGCCCAAATCCGAGAATACACCCCCTGCAAGCGGATGCAATCATCGAGACATGTCTGAACGACTCCCGACTGTGTATATTTGAAATATGAACTTCTATAACCGGGGTTGTTATGGCGCGAATAGCATCGGCTATCGCAATTGAAGTGTGCGTATATGCACCGGCATTGATAATGATTCCATCAAAATCAAAACCAACTTCATGTATCTTATTAATCAATTCACCTTCAATATTCGACTGATAATACTCTATCCGGCAATCGGGAAATTGCGCTGTCAACTGATTGAGATAGGCTTCGAATGTACTGTTTCCGTAAACGGTAGGTTCCCGTTTTCCCAATAAATTGAGGTTAGGGCCGTTGATAATCTGAATCCTCATCATAAGAAGTATTTACTTTTTGGGGGATTTGTCAACTGAAAATGTTACTTTTGCAAAACAATCCCTGCCAATTTCGGTACAAAAGTAGTCAAAAAATGGTGAACGACAATCATTCTGTATTAAAAAAATATATTACATTTCTGAGACTGGAGAAATCTTTGTCCGAAAACAGCGTTGAAGCCTATCTGGATGATGTCGGAAAGCTCTCTCGTTTTGCGGCTTCAGAGGGTCGTTCGCTGCTTGAAATGACGTTGGATGATTTACATCAGTTTGTTGCTCAGTTGCGCGATTTAGGTATATGTCCGCGTTCGCAGGCTCGTATAATTTCAGGAATAAAGTCTTTTTACAAGTTTATGGTGTTAGAAGATTATCTGGAGGCTTCTCCCTGCGAATTACTCGAATCACCGCTGATTGGCTTAAAAATCCCGGATATTCTCTCTACCCATGAAATCGATCGCATGCTTGCCTCTATTGATTTGTCTAAACCTGATGGACAACGAAATGTGGCCATGCTGGAGATGTTGTATAGTTGTGGGTTGCGGGTTTCAGAATTAGTGAATCTCGAAATTTCAGCACTTTACCTCGATGAGGGTTTTATTCGGGTCAATGGTAAAGGAAATAAACAGAGATTAGTTCCTCTTTCACCATCCGCCAAAGATGCAGTTTTACTCTATTTCTATGATCGACACCTGCTAACGGTGAAAAAAGGCAACGAAGATGTTCTCTTTCTAAATAAATTTGGGGCAAAATTAAGCCGGATAATGGTTTTCTATATTATTAAAGATCTGGTTGAAATATGCGGAATAAAGAAAAAAGTGAGCCCGCACACATTTCGGCATTCCTTTGCCACTCATTTGCTCGAGGGGGGCGCTAATCTTCGTGCTATTCAGATGATGTTGGGGCATGAGCGAATTACTACAACAGAAATATATACTCACATCGACAGAGAAACTCTGCGACAAGAAATACTAGAACACCATCCGCGAAATATAAAATAATCCTTATAGGATTGAAAAAACCGAAGACACAAGTTTGATACCTGCATCTTCGGAAATATGATGTATCTAATAATGATAATTTATGTTTATTTGCCCAAAAATTCTTTGATTTTTGCGGGAATCAAAACCTTGTCAAATGGCTTTTGGAAGTAATATTTGATAATACCCTCATCAATCATTGGTTGTAACTCCTGGAAAACAAGATAACTGGAAAGCATAAAGCAACACATGTCTGGCTTCATCTCCTTAACTTTAAGGATAAATTCTACCCCATCCATTTCTGGCATTTTCCAGTCGCTTATTACAACATTTATTCGTGGATCATTCTGAAGTGTGTGCAATCCTTCAGCACCGGAACCGGCTGTGGCTACTTCGAATGTATTCCTAAACATCATTTTAAACAACTGTACATTTATGATTTCGTCATCTACGTACAAAACTTTAAAATTTTCCATGTTCGTTGTTCTATGTTAGTAGAGGTGTGCCCCTAAATTCAACTTATAAATATAAAAAAAATCACGTTTCCTTTTGGAAATTCAAATATAAGGATAAAGTGGGTAGAAAAATACAAAAATAAAAAATTTAACATAATATAACACTGGGCGGGCGTTTATAGACTTCATTCAAAAAAAACTATTTATGCAATTTTAGAAGATAAACGAGCTGTTGCTTCTTCTTGTTTTCGTATCTTTGCATCCGCTCAAATTGTAATTAACATGAACCTATTTAACTATAAACGGAGAGATAGCTCCGAAGTCATTATCGGAAATACGCCAATGGGCGCACAGTACCCTATCCGGATTCAGTCCATGGCCAATACATCAACGCTGGATACGGAAGCATCTGTTAATCAGGCAATGAGTATAATCAGAAAAGGGGCGGATTACGTTCGGTTTACAGCTCAGGGGGTACGTGAGGCCGAGAATCTTCGAAATATTCGGGAGCGTATATTTGAGCATGGTTATCCTACACCGATGGTAGCTGATATTCATTTCAATCCCAAAGCTGCCGATGCCGCTGCTCTGCAAGTTGAAAAGGTGCGGATCAATCCGGGGAATTATGTGGATAGCATTAAAACGTTTTCTCATTTCGAATATACAGATGAAGAGTATGGACGTGAACTGGATAAAATTCGTGCCCGGTTTGTGCCATTTCTCGATATTTGTAAAGCCAATCAAACGGCTATTCGTATCGGGGTCAATCACGGTTCGCTTTCCGACCGCATTATGAGCCGGTATGGAGATACTCCCGAGGGAATGGTAGAGTCGTGTATGGAGTTTCTACGTATTTGTGTGGACGAGGATTTTCGAAATGTCGTAATTTCAATTAAGGCATCTAATACCACTGTAATGGTGCGTACGGTTAGATTATTGGTGTCTGTTATGGAGAATGAGAATATGGCTTTTCCGCTTCATTTGGGAGTGACAGAGGCTGGTGATGGTGAGGATGGACGAATAAAATCGGCTGTTGGTATTGGCGCTCTTTTAGCGGATGGCATTGGCGATACAATTCGGGTTTCGTTGAGTGAGGCACCTGAAAATGAGATACCTGTTGCGCGTAAGTTGGTCAATTATATCTCTTTCAGAGAGAATCATGCCGAAATATCGGGAGTTGAATTTCCCGAATTCAACTATTTCAATCCTCAGAGACGGCTTTCCCGGGCAATCAATAGCATTGGGGGCGGACAACTTCCGGTAGTTCTCTCTATGGCTGATCATTCGGTTGAACCCAATGCCGATTTCTACTTTTCAGATAACACAATCGTAGATAATCAGGGCACTATTTATCCGATTATTTCGATGGAAGAGATGATTGGCTCTTATCAGTCTCAACCTGTATTCCTGCCTGTTACTTATGATGAGCTAACTGAGAAGTTTGTCAAAAGAATTGTATTGAATCCTCAGGTTATTCTGCTGCTACTGACCAACCATCTCAATGGTGTGGGTGAACAGAGGGCCTTTTTCCATTTCCTCCAAAATAATAAAATTGAGAATCCTGTCATAATTGCCCGTCAGTATAACACGAATGATGTTGAGGATTTGCAACTTATGGCTTCAGCCGATTTGGGGCCATTGCTACTCGATGGTTTTGGCGATGGTGTATTGATTGCCAATGGAGGCAATATTTCTCACGAAATTATCCATTCACTCATGTTTGGGATACTTCAGGCAACAAGGCTTCGCACGACTAAAACGGAGTATATTTCATGCCCGGGTTGTGGGCGTACGCTGTTTGATCTGCAATCGACTATTGCTCGTGTTAAGTCTGTTACGTCTCATCTGACCGGATTGAAAATAGGCATCATGGGCTGCATTGTTAATGGTCCGGGCGAAATGGCCGATGCCGATTATGGATATGTAGGTGCCGGCCGGGGTAGGGTGAGTCTCTATAAAAATAAAACCTGTATCGAAAAAAATATCCCCGAGGAAAATGCTGTTGATAAGTTGGTTGAGCTCATAAATCAGCATGGCGACTGGATAGAAAAATCAGAAAAATGACACACGAAAAACGAACAGCAGCTCTCGGTACGGATAAAATTGGCTCATTGCTGATTAAATATTCAATTCCGGCCATTGTGGGAATGCTGGTTAATTCTCTTTATAATATTGTTGATCGCATTTTCATCGGTCAGGGGGTGGGGGCAATGGCCATATCTGGACTTGCTATTACATTTCCTATCATGATTTTGCAGGCGGCGTTCGGTATGCTTATTGGAATTGGTGCCGCTTCCCGTATTTCTATTGCTTTGGGGCAGAAGGACAAGGTATTAGCAGAAAAAATATTGGGTAACAGTATTATTCTTTCTCTCTCTATTTCTACATTTTACGTCCTTGGAATGCTTTTTTTTCTGGATGATATTTTGTCTCTGTTTGGGGGGACAGCTCACACCATACCTTATGCACGTGAGTATTTGCTGATTATTATTCCGGGAAGCTACTTCTCTACGCTTACTTATAGTTTCAACAATGTTTTGCGCGCCACAGGCTATCCGACCAAAGCGATGCTGGTGTTGCTTGGGGGAGCTATTCTCAATACACTGCTCGACTGGATTTTTATCTTTTACTTCGATTGGGGTGTCAGGGGAGCTGCTGTTGCTACGGTCATTTCTATGGCGGCAACCACATTCCCGGTCATGCAACACTATTTTAGCAACGATAGCTACATCCGGTTCAGGCGTTCTGCCCTGAAACTCGAGGTGCCTGTTATACTCAGTATTACTTCCATTGGGCTTTCGCCGTTTTTGATGAATATTGCAGCTTCTTTGGTGAATGTTATTTTAAATAATTCTCTTCTTTTGCACGGCGGAGAGCTTGCTATTGGTGCGTATGGGATAATCAATAGCTTTGCCATTTTGATTATCATGTGTATAATCGGGCTTTGTCAGGGCATGCAGCCTATTGTTGGATTCAATTATGGGGCCAAAGAGATGATCAGAGTGAAAGAGACCCTTTTTCTGACAATCCGTATTGCATCTGTCATGTCTATAGTTGGTTTTGCAATTGCGATGGTATTCCCATCTCAGATTGCTCAGGCTTTTACTCCGGATAAAGAACTGTCAGATTTGGCTGTTGTAGGTATGCAAACAGCTCTGTTTATGTTGCCTATTGTTGGATTTCAGATTGTTACATCGAGTTTCTTTCAGTCAATCGGGCTGGTTAAAGTATCAATTTTTCTGAGTCTGTCCCGTCAGGTTCTTTTCCTGATTCCAATGATTCTGATTTTGCCACGCTTTTTCGGACTGAAGGGGGTATGGTTGGCGACACCCTCTTCGGATGTAATTTCTGCTTCGCTGACCCTGATAATTCTCTATTACAACCGAAAGATATTCAAACTCCCGCCAACTCCCGAGCCGTGATTTCGGCTGCTTCGGCCACAAAGCGGGCGCAGGGTCTTTTTGCGTAATATTCAGCATTACGTTCCGATGGTTCGGGCGTCTCTTTTTGCCGTTTTACATCCAGCAATTCTCTGCAAATAATGGTGCCAAACCTGCTGCTGAATGTGTTTGCGGTGCGTTGTACAGCTGCATAATTAGCAGTTCTTTGTTCTTTGTTCGATGGGTCTGCCGCCGGGTGTTGTAATCCCATTACCATAAACATGCCGGATACAGCACCGCAAACCTCGCGCAATCTACCCATTCCTCCGCCAAATGAGGCAGAGATTTTCTTTGCTGTTTCCGGTTCCAGTTCATATACATCGGCAAAAGCCAGCAATACGGCTTGTGCACAATTATAACCTTCTCTGAAATAATTTACAGCCTTCTTTTTTCGTTCTTCAATGTTGATTTCCATTGCTTTGTAAATTGGATGGTGTATATAATTCTTTTGTGGAATAAAAAAAGAGACTGTTCTCATGTTCAAATGAGACAGCCTCTTTTCGGATTTTCAAAATATCTCTTACTTAATCAATTTCATAAATTCAGCGTTTGTAACAAATTTAGAGAATTCCAAATCAGTTACAGCTTTCTGAGCCAATGCTTTGTTTTTGGTAACGGCATCTTTCAGATTGCTCAATACCATTCCTTCGTTGTTGGTGCGTGCACCTACAATCGCCATCAGATAGCTGGTTGTCGCGTCCGGAGTCGCTACTGCGCTTAACGTCGATTTTGCTTTGTTGTAATCTTTGCTCAGGATTTGGGCAACAGCGGCATTGTTCGATTTGATGGATCCAAATGCATTAACAGCTTTAGCGTATTCGCCTTTTTTCAGGTAAAGAACACCTAATGCTTCGCCAACACCTTCTACACTACCTGCCTGACCGAGCAATTGCTCTGCATTTGAAGCCTCTTTTTTATTCAAAGCAATCAAACCTAAGTTCATTTTTACTTCTGGTGAAGCGTTGATTGATTTTGCTTTGTTGAAAAGTGTTTCGGCATCCGCCAATTTGCCTTGTTGGTAGTAAACCATACCCAGGTTATTGTATCCGCGATAGCAGCTGGGGTAAATCTCAGTTACACTTTTGTAAATCGACATTTTATCTGCACCCGGAATCGTTGCAGCAAACAACAGTTCTTCAACGGTTAGAGATGATGGGTTTTCTTTCGATAACTTAAGTAATTCTTCGTCTGACTTGCCAATAATTGAGTAGGTTGCTGTTAAACGAGAGCGACGCAACTGAGGTAATACCTCGCTGGCGATAGATCCAAATACAGCAGAAATGTTTTTTATTTGTTTTTCACGCTCTGCAGGATCCTGATACTGAGACAATACACGCAATACCAATTCTTTGTCCTGAATGTTTGATTGCGACATTAATTCTTGAAATCCATCCCAGTCTTCTGCGGTAAATTTTGCGTCAATTTCTGTGTTTATCTTACTCTTTTTCAACTCTTTGTTTAGGTAAGCCAGTGTGTTTTTCTCACGGGATTCTGCTAGTTTAGTGTTCAACTCTACCGATCCATCCGGCGAAGCATAGGATGAAACTTCAATACCTGTGATTTTTTTATTGGATGCCGCAGCTGTCTCTTTTACATTCTTTTGTAAAGCAGTCAATTCTTTGGATTTTAACTCGGTTGCACGGATATTAGCTTGTTGAATAAGAAACATGATGTTCGCCTTGTAAGCATCTTTTATCTCGCGCTGAAATTTATCAGCTGCAATAGCAGGTGTTGATGTTTCAGCAGTAGCGATTTCGGCAGTAGAAAGCACTCCATCTGCGACTTTTATACTAGGAATGTGGTACTGTTTTTTACCTGCTGTGACATCAAATGTCAAAAACAGTTCTGATTTACGCATATTGTTTTCGTAGATAAAGCTTGCTGGAATTTTAACTTTACCACCGGTAAGATAGCTGATGACCTGTCCATTTCCTTTTACTTTTTCACCCTGATAGGTTACAGGTGTACCTTTCACCTCTTTTCCTTCAAATCGCAGAACCGGAGTAATGACAACGGTAGCTTTTTTATTGAAATACTTGGCAGGGATAGAACCTTCTACAACTGCTTCAACTCTGCCAGCCTTTACTTCAAGAGGGCTTGGGTTTACCTTGAATAAATCGGCAGACAATGGTCCCATCTGCTTGTTGCACGAGGAGAGAGAGACAAGAAAAGTCAACATTAAAATTGACTGAAAAAACTTTCTTTTCATAGTTAAACTTGTTATTTGGTTAAATAGCATACTTTTTCAGCACAAATATACTACAAATTCGTCACAAAATAGAAAGCACAAACTGAACATTGAAAAAATTGAACCGCATTTTTAGTTAAATTAATGCTTTAAAACATGAATAGACTCTTTTTTATACATTTGAATTGTAGCGGATTAGTAACGAACAAAACGTAGTCGGGTTATGCCTTCTGATGTTTGTAATCTGGCAACATAATAGCCTTGTCCGATTTTAGGAATTTCAATAATTCCATCAGCAAATACATAGCCTTTCCAGATAGTCCTGCCGGATGAATTATAGACAGTAAGATTTCCGGATTCACCTAAGATTAATCCTTTTAGGTATAATTGATGGCTTGATTGTGAATAATATAACTTCAACCCGGATTCTGTCTGCTTGTTTGTTGTAGATGTGTCTGTCCAAGAAACAACAGGATCAATCCAGAGTGAAGTCTGGGGGGCAGATTGCGAAGCTTCCGGCGCCGCAATCCATTGCGATGTGGCTGTCCGTAAATAGGCTGTATTCAGGCTGGTATTGCGTGAAATAACATTGAGTAAAGCAATTGTATCTGTTGCCTGGTATTGAATTGTATAGCTTACAAAAAAACTTTTATCTACTGAAATTGGGTTTGAAAACTGAATATAGCTTTCGGCGTTTCGGGTGTTGGGCTTTACAACACTAGAGAATGATCCGCTGCTGAAATTCAGATAGCTTAATTGAACATTTTGAGAATACAATAATTTTTCCGGTTTAGTCTCACCTGAGTAAATCCTGACTTCAAACTTGCCATTCATCGTGCTTTTCCACTGCGGCATTATCATATATATGCCATAAACCAGACTGCTTTTTTCGCAGATGAATTTTTCCGCAAACTCAGTGCTTTGTGTTGAATTATGTCCAAAAATAGGTCCGGATAATGGTGATACAAAGCGGCTAACTCCGACCGAATCTCTCCTTTCTACATTTGATAATCGCTCGCAATAGTTTGTCGTGTACGGATTGTATCCATTTATTTCTCTGACTCCCCTTTCTTTTGGATCAAGCCACTTTTTGAGTTGTCGCTCAGGGGTGGCATAGAAATTGTAGTTTTTACTAAGTGCGGCATAATAATCATCGTAGGGTGATGTACAATATGATGCACCACCTGTCAGCGTTCCTATTAATCGTTTGTTCGCATCAAATAAAGGGGATCCGGATGACCCACCCTCGGTTGTCCCATTCAGCCATCTGGCCACTCGCCAATGGACATTCGACTCCATAGTAAATGTTCCATCTGTTCCCGAAAATGTTACTAATTGAAGGGGCGACTCTGTATTTGCAATTTTTTGAGTCTTACTCATCGGGTGATGAATCGCAGTATATTTTGATGATGCCGGCGTGTTTGTATTCCATCCCGCATAATAAGGTCTGTACCATGCAGGTGGTATATCTTTGAGTTTTAATAGAGCTATATCTAACGATTGTTCCCACAACAATAGATCTGTTGCGGCAAGACTCATCTCTTCTGTTCCTATAATGGAGGTACGGCATGACGGGCTCCTATAATTAAAGAATACAATGGTGTTCTGTGCTCTTGTTTGTGCGGGCACGCCACTTTTCGGCGCAAAACAATGTGCTGCAGATAGCAGGTAGGGTGTACCGTCTTGTTCTGCATTATTCAACATGCAGCCTGTGCAAAATTCTGTACCATTGACAATTAATAATGTTACAGCTCTTGATATTTCGTCAAACTCGGAAAAACAGGCGGCATCCTGATGGCAAGTTTGACTCGAATACAGTTGGCCCGGACGTGCTCGGAGTGTTAGTCCTCTGTAATCGTGATTTACTTCACCTATTGCCAGACTTCCTTTGAATTTTGCAGAAGCCGGTTCCTGATATTCCACTACAATTTCTTCCCCATATACAGGTGCTGTGGGTAGCTGATTGTAGCTGTTGTTGTTAATGGACGTGAAGGCGCCTATTTTGTGTGTCCTATCGCTGTTGTAAATATATAACTTTGCCCCTTCTGGCAAATGGAACATGGTGAACAGTAGATTGATTGAGTAAGCGCCCTTTGACCGAATTTTTACTTGCCACACATGAGTTCCGTCTGCCAATGTAAAGCGAACGCCTGAATTTTCCGGACGAATATCTGTCTTGAATTTGTTGGCAAAACGCAACGCCCGGCTATTGTGTCCGGCTATCGAGTCTTCTCGCAGTAGTTTTGCTTTATCAAAAGTCTTCATTTCTATCACACCATCGTTTGATATACTTCGCAACATCTCTGTGGACGAAAGTGGCTCGCCACCAATGCTAATTTGTGCAAGTAGAGTTCTACTCGATATGAACAGGAATAGTAACAACAGATAAGTGGTATTTCTAATCATAATATTCTTTAATCCGGTTTAATTTGTTCAAGGGGTAAATATACAAAAAAAGTTGTTCCATTTTCTCTCGTAGATGTAAATCCAACCTTTCCTTTCAGATACCGTTCTGTCAGAATCCGGATAGAATATGTACCGATACCTCTGTTATTGCCTTTGGTCGAGAATGAACGTTGAAATACCTGAAGCTTAACATCCTTGCTCATTTCAGAAGGGTTGTTTACCGAAAACACCAGATTATTGCCCAGTATTTCTGATCTGACGCGTACAATATCACCTTGAGAAGACGCTTCAAGTGCATTCTTTAGCATGTTTATCAGAACTCTCTTCAGCAGGGTTTCATCTGATGAGAAATATATGTTCGTATTATCTGCTTCAGTCACTATTTGTTTACCAAAAGCGTATTCGCTTTTTGATAAATATGATAATGTGTCCTTTATAAGGTTCGTTGAATTTATATCTGTAATATGAGCAATCAAATCACCTGTTTCAGCGTCATGTAGTGTTCGTTGAGAAATAATTTCTTCAACCAGCTCTTTACTTAGTTTGCCCATGGCATCCAAACATTCTTCAATCTGTTCCTGATCGTTATTGCCCTTTAGTACTTCTGAAAAGCCTTTTATAGCCCCGGCAATATTGACAATATCATGAAAGAAAATGCGCTCAAGCATTAATCTTCTTTTTTTATCGCTGATATCATCAACTGAAAAAATTGTATAGATCTTCCCTTTGTAATCGAATGGGGTAGCAGTTACCTGAATATCCATAAACTCGTGCCGACCATCTATCAGAGTTGTTATTCTGCATTCTCTCGAAACTTTCTTTTTTTGATTCTGACTCTCCAGTATGGCATTGACAGCACCGCAATATCTACAGTTTTCTGATGTCCCGCAACCATTTTTACTTGTTTTCGAAAAAATACATTTTACCACTTCACCAGGGCGCATGCCAACTGTATCTCTGTGATCAATTAGTTCTAGATATCCTACCAACGATTCGTTTGAAAAAACGATTTGACGGTTCTCATTCAAAATTGCGGCAATTTGCGGCATAGCATTTAGCATTTCGAGAGCATAACCAGCCTCGGCTAAATCTTCAGATTGTCTTCTAACCTCCTCGTCAGAGCTTCTGCCCGGAGGTGCATAATGGGTTTCTTCGTTCATGTTACGAATAATTTGAGGGGGTAAATATTCGAACTTTAAAACCAGCAATTAACCGATTTTTACAAAGATAAAAAATAATTCAACTTGTCGTTATATGAAAAGGAATTTAACTTTCTCAAAATTCAAATGATTTTGATTTATGCTCTTTTTATTTGAAACCCTGCTTTTTCCATGTCTTCCCAATATTGAGGATAAGATTTGGATACAACGCCGGGTTCTGCAATAGAAATCGAGCCCATAGATAGAGCTACCGGAGCAAAAGCCATCGCCATACGATGATCTTCGTAGGTCGAAATCAGTGGATTAGGATCTGCAATACATCGCTCATTATTCCACTCCAAAACTGAATCATTTTTGTCCTGAATAAGAAAGCCCAGTTTCTTGAGCTCTGTTTGAAGTGCAAGAATACGGTCTGTTTCTTTAATTTTTAAACTTTGCAGGCCACTGAAATAAAACGGAACATTCAACAGGCAACAGGTGACCACAAATGTTTGAGCCAAATCGGGCTGATTTACGAAGTTGTAAATCATCTTTGGCGTCAATCCGGCTTTTTTGTGTAGCACTACTCCTTCTTTGGTGAATTTTGTTTCCACACCAAGCTGCGCAAAAAGTTTGGCTACCTCAGCATCGCCCTGATAACTCTCTTTGTGCAAGCCAAGCAGCGTTATGTCGTAATCGCCCTTGCTCAATGCTGCCATCTGATACCAATAAGACGCGGCAGACCAGTCCGATTCAACCACAAATGGTTTGGGGATAAACTCTTGTGGTTTTATCCGGATTATATTATCGTTCCACTCTGCATTTATACCAAAATCGGAGAGCAAACGAAGTGTTAAGTGAATGTATGGTTTGGATATTATTTCTCCTTTCAGGCGTAATATCAATCCGTTTTCCATTGCTGGCGCCACCATCAGCAAAGCCGATATGTATTGTGAACTGACAGACCCTTCGAGCTCCATCTCGCCACCCTGAAGTGAGCTGCCGAAAATTCGCAAAGGTGGGAATCCATCTTTTTCAATATATTCTATCTTTCCACCCAACCGGTTCAGAGCATCTACCAGGAGGCGGATTGGCCTGTTTTTCATTCGTTCGGTGCCGGTAATCTCCCATTCTCCCACTATTTTGGCCAGAAATGCTGTCAGAAATCGCATAGCTGTGCCTGCTGCACCAATATCGAACTTGTTGTCGTCCGAATCCAATGCCGCCAATAGTACATTGGTGTCATCGCAATCCGAAAGATTTTCAATCGGGTAGGGGCTGTAGCTTAATGCATTGATGATCAATACCCGATTGCTTATACTTTTTGAGGCGGGTAGCTTTACTGTCGCCCGAAGTGTGTCTGATGCTGATACTTTGTAAATCATACCTGAATGGTTTTGCCTGCTGCCTGTACAACAGACATTTTTTTACTAAGAAATACTTATTGATTGTTGCGCACAGATGATGCCCGTACCTGTAAATCGCAATCCATAACAGATTGTACAACAACCTTGTCGCCGGCGATTTTTGCAAATAACAATTCGCACGCTTTTCGTCCGATTTCAAATGTGGGATGAGAGATTGCCGTCAGTGGCGGATCCAACACTGTAGCATGAAATTCGTCGGTGAAACTGCCCATTACTATATCTCGAGGAATAGAAAGACCATTTTTTTTCAACTCCTGAATGGCCGCAAATGCCAAAGTATCGTTCATGCAAACTAATGCATCCGGTCTTTCCGGTAAAGACAGTAAATGGCGTGTGGCTTCGATACCAAAATCGTAACTCATTGGCCCTTTCAGAATGTACTCTTTGCGAATGGGAATCCCATTTTTGGCCAAGGCACCCAAAAAACCATTCAATCTCTCTTTCGAAATATTCAGATAATCAGGACCACCGATATATGCTACACAACGGCTGTTATTTTCAATCAAATGATTGGTCAGCCGAAATGCTGAATCGCGGTTGTTGGCCACTACCGACGAAAACTGATCTGTCAGACACACCCTGTCGAAAAACACAAGAGGTGTTTCGTAGTCCGGTAATCTGGCAAAATGGGTATAGTCGGTAGTTTCCAGCGAAATACAAGCAATAATACCTTCAACCCGGGTTTTGAGTAGATTGTCCACAGCCTCACTCTCCTTCTTCATCTGTTCGGATGATGTGGTGATAACTATGTAATAACCGTGAACACGGGCAACATCCTCAATTCCGCTGATAATTGATGCATAAAAGTGCGTGACCAAATCGGGCACAATCACACCAATCATTTTTGTATTCGAGCGCAAAAGCCCCATTGCAAAAGGATTGGGTGAATAGTTCCACTTCAGTGCCAAAGCCCTTACCCGCTCAATAACGGATTCGCTGATGTCCGTGTTTCCATTCAATGCCCGGGAAATCGTAGAAATGGATAATCCCAGCTCTACGGCCATATCTTTCATCGACACACGTTTTCCCGGCATTTAAATGGCTTTTATCACACGTTTAAATCAATATCAATTCGCCAGTTCCGATAGGAATTTGATTCTTACCAATCGAATCTCTTCCTCCGGATAATCAATGCCCAACTCTTTTATTGCTTCTTCCAGATCGTCGGTCTCTGCTTCTTTGAAATATTCGAATATGTCCTCTACGTGGTCTTCATCCATTATTTCGTCCAGAAAATAGTCGATATTTATCTTGGTGCCCGAATATACTATAGCCTCTACCTCATCCAGCAAATCCGGAAATTCCATCCCTTTCGACAAAGCGATATCATCGAGTGCTATTTTTCGGTCGATACTCTGAATGATCGAAACTTTTATCTTCGATTTGTTGGCAACAGTTCTGACCCGCAGATCTTCGGGGCGGTCTATTTCATTTTCGACCACATGCTTTTTTATCAGTTTGATAAACTCCTCTCCATACCGTTTGGCCTTGCCTGCTCCCACACCTGGTATGTTTATCAACTCGTCTACCGTTACCGGATAGGTTGTTGCCATGGCCTCCAAAGATGGATCCTGAAATATTACATACGGTGGCAATTCCAGTTTTTTTGCTATTTTTTTACGCAAATCCTTCAGCATAGAAAACAATCCAGGATCCACTGCGCATGAAGCACCTCCTCTGAGCGGTGTTTCATCTTCTGTTTCTTCAAAGTCGTTGTCTGTTGTAATTTTAAACGACACTGGCTTGTCTAAAAATTTGCGACCTGACGGTGTTACCTTCAGTAAACCGTAATTTTCAATATCCTTATCTAAATAACCACCTATTAACGCCTGACGTATTACTGCATGCCAGGTTTTATCTTCTTCATCCGTTCCGCATCCATATACTTCCAAATCATCATGGTTATAGGCCTGAATCTCATTGGTGCTTTTGCCCAATATAACATCTACTACATGGTCTGCCTTGAATTTCTCTTTCAGGGCAATAACCGTTTCAATCACTGTACTTAATAACTCTTTTGCTTCCA